>JAAYWB010000041.1 GCA_012516855.1 Candidatus Cloacimonadota bacterium | reverse complement strand
GCCGAAGCGCCGAAACTCCCAAATCCACGTCATTCCGGGCTCGACCCGGAATCCAGACCGGGGTGGAATAGCCTATAAACCACCACCCGCCCCTAAATCCACGTCATTCCGGGCTTGACCCGGAATCCAGTGTACATCCCTTCATGGATCCCGGATCAATGTCACCTCACAAGCTCGGTGACGTCCGGGATGATGTATCCTGGAGCCTGGCGTCCAGCGAACGCAGGGAGCATGGACGGCAGGAAATGTTGCTGTCGTCGATGCTCGTTCCTCGCTCTACGCCAGCCCACCGCCCCTCGCTATCGTTATGCAGCCCTACGGGTTCGGTTAGCCAGATCACCCACGCGATTTGAAAGCGAGCCACTTAGTTTAAGCGCAACCCTCTCAGGGAATCGGGATTTCGAGGGTTTTCCCGGCTTCGATCAGAATCTCATCGGCCCGTAAAATGCGGTTTGCGGAGCGGAATTCCAGCTTGTGGATCCCGATTGTGAGGCGAACGCGGTGGTTGTCGGCTTCGGGATCGATACCCATTTGGACCCCATCCACCCAGGCTTCGCGGTTTTTCATGCTGCCGGACAGATTGAGATAACCGTATTCGGACGCAGAACCGGAGCCAGCCGCGCCCTGGTTGGTTCCACAGGCTGCCAGCAGCAGAATAAGCAGGGTGGCGAGGAGCAGGATGCGTGTTTTCATGTTTTATTCCTTGTTAGTCATTGATTTTGGATGCTCACGCTTAACCTAAACGGAACAGGGCTCCGCTGTCAAGCAAAAAGATGCCGCAAGCTTTTTTCCGGTGTCGCCTTATGGTTCCGCGAGGCATATAAAGTGTTGACACAATCAGGGGAAACGATTTTCTGACCCAACCATCAAGCAACATTGTTTCGCCGGTCTGGACACGGGCAGGCGCACATGATATAAGGAACTTATTTATGCTGGAAAAACTACTCCGCAAGATTTTCGGGGACAAGAGCACCCGCGACTTGAACCTGTATTCGCCCCAGGTTGAGGCGATCAACCTCATCTTTGAAGGCTTGCACCAGTATGACGACGATCAGCTCCGGGAACGGGTGGCAGACATCCGCGGCGAAATTGCTGAAAAACTGCGCGACCTGCGGGAAACGCTGGATGACCTGGAACGCAGATTCCGTGAAGAAGCAGAGGAAAGCGAACGCAACCGCATCGACAACCGTATCGATGAGACCAGAAAACAGCTCAAAGCACTCACCCAATCTACCCTGGACGACTATCTGCCGGAGGTTTTCGCTCTGGTGAAGGAAACCTGCCGCCGCCTCGTGGACCAGGAATTTGAAGTGCGCGGACACATGCTGAAGTGGAACATGGTGCCCTTCGACGTGCAGTTGATCGGCGGCATGGCCCTGCACGACGGCAAGATCGCCGAAATGGCCACCGGCGAGGGTAAGACTCTGGTGGCCACGCTGCCGCTGTTTCTGAACGCCCTGGTGGGCCGCGGGGTCCATCTGGTGACGGTGAACGACTATCTGGCCTCACGTGACGCGGAATGGATGTCGCCCGTTTTCAACTTCCACGGGATGAAAGTTGGCTGCATCACCACCGGCATGAGTTTTGAGGAACGCAAGGAAGCCTATCTCTGCGACGTCACTTACGGCATGAACAGCGAATTCGGTTTTGACTACCTGCGTGACAACATGGCGGTTTCACCGCAGCAACTGGTGCAGCGGGATTTTTACTACGCCATCGTGGACGAGGTGGACAGCATCCTCATCGACGAAGCGCGCACACCCCTGATCATCAGTGGCCCCATTGCCCAGGACAAGAATTTCTACCCTGAACTGCGGCCTCAGATCAACCAACTGGTGCAGTCACAGAACAGCATGGTGCAGAGGGTGTTAAGCGAAATCCGTGAAGATATCCGCGAGGATAATCCCGCGGCGGACATGGACCGCCTGGCCACCAACCTGCTCATCGTGCAGCGCGCCGCCCCGCGCAACAAAGCCTTCGCCAAGCTGATGCAGGAAAGCTGGCTGAAGAAGCTGGTTAATGACATGGAAGGCATCTATCTGCGTGACAAGAGAATGCACGAGCTGGACGAGAAGCTTTTCTATGTCGTGGAAGAGCGCCAGAACAGCGTTGACCTCTGCGAAAAGGGGCGCGAACTGCTTTCCCGCCATGAAAAGAACCTCTTTGTGGTGGAAAGCCTGGATGATGTGCTGAACCGGGTTGACGAGGACGAAAGCCTCTCCGAAGCGGACAGGATCAAACGCAAGACCCTGGAAACAAACCGCTTCATGGACAAGAGCGAAAAGCTGCACAACATCAACCAGTTGCTCAAAGCCTACACCCTCTTTGAAAATGACAAGGAATACGTGGTTATCGACAACAAGGTGATCATCGTGGATGAATTCACCGGACGCCAGATGCCGGGACGCAGGTTCTCCGACGGGCTGCATCAGGCTTTGGAGGCCAAGGAAAACGTCACCATCGAGGCCGGAACCCAAACTTTTGCCACCATCACCCTGCAGAACTACTTCAGGATGTTCGAGCGGCTTTCCGGCATGACCGGCACCGCGGTGACTGAAGAGGCCGAATTCATAGAGATTTACAACCTTCCGGTGATGACCATTCCCACCAACGTTCCCGTGACCCGCGTGGACCACGAGGACGTGATCTACATGACCAAGAACGAAAAATATCAGGCACTGATGGACGAGATCATCTACTGGCACGAACTGCAAAAACCTGTGTTGGTGGGCACCGTGAGCGTGGAGGTTTCGGAAACGATCAGCCGGCTGCTGCGCCGCCGCAACATTCCCCACAGTGTTTTGAACGCCCGCCAGCACCAGCGCGAGGCTGAGATCATCACCTCCGCGGGAAAACCGGGCTCGGTGACCATCGCCACGAACATGGCCGGCCGCGGCACAGACATCAAACTGGGCCCGGGAGTGGTGACCCAAAGCACCGAAAACTACCGCGGGATCGACTCAGCAGTAACTGACGAGTTTCCCTACGGCCAGCCTTTGGATGGCTTGCACGTGATCGGCAGCGAACGCCATGAAAGCCGCCGTATCGACCGCCAGTTGCGAGGCAGGGCAGGGCGTCAGGGCGATCCCGGCACCTCGAGGTTCTACCTTTCCCTGGAAGATGACCTGATGCGCCTGTTCGGCGGAGACCGCATCGCGCCTATGATGATGAAGATGGGAATTAAACCCGGCGACGCCATCCGCCATCCCTGGATGACCAAAACGGTGGAGCGGGCCCAGAAACGGGTGGAGGAGCACAACTTCGAGATCCGAAAAAACCTGATCAAATACGACGAGGTGATGAACCAGCAGCGCGAGGTGATCTATTCCTACCGGCGCAGCGTGCTGAAAGGCTTTTCGCTGAAGCGCGAGGTGCAGGAAATGGTGGCTGAAGCCGTGCTGCGCGTGGTGGATGAACACACCTCTGCCAGCAGTTATTCTGAGGATTGGGATTTGCAGCGTCTCTGCGTCTGGTTCCGGAACAACCTCAACGTGGCCATCGACCCTGATGAGCTTCAAAGTGACCATCTCACCAAGTCCATGCTGGAAGACATCCTGCGGGAACTGGTGATGCAGGCCTACGAGAAAAAGGAAGCCCAGGTAGGGGAGGAGATGATGCGCGACATCGAGCGCCGCAGCGTGCTGGAGGTGGTGGATGACGAATGGCGCGACCACCTGCACGAGATGGACCTGCTGAAGGAAAGCGTGCATCTGCGTTCCTACGCGCAAAAAGACCCGCTGGTCGAATACAAGCGTGAGAGCTACGAACTCTTTGAAAACCTTATCTCCCGCATCCAGGACAACGTAACCAAGAAGGTTTTCACAACCTACATCCTCTCCCAGGAACAGATGGAGAGCATGCTCAACAAGGCCAAAACCCAGCATGAGGACATGAGCGCCTTTATCCAGGACCAGACTTTGCAGGTCTCGCAAAATGCCAGTGAACCGCCTCAGTTTTCAGGACCTTACGGCGGTGAAGTAGCCAAACCCCGGCCTGTGCACGTTGCTCCGAAGGTGGGACGCAACGATCCCTGTCCCTGCGGAAGCGGCAAGAAATACAAGAACTGCTGCGGGCGCTTTGCCGATTCCGAATGATTAAGAGGAAGAAATGAACAAAGGTTTGATCATTGTTGAATCCCCCGCCAAGGCGGGCACAATCTCCAAGCTCCTGCAAAACAAGTTTTCCGTGAAAGCCTCTATGGGCCACGTGCGTGACCTGCCCAAACACGAGCTGGGAGTGGATGTTAACAACCAATTCCGGCCGGCTTACGAAATAGACAAAAAGAAATCTAAGACCATCGGCGAACTGCGCGCCGCGGCCAAAGAAGCCCCGGCGGTCTATCTGGCCAGCGACCACGACCGCGAGGGAGAGGCCATAGCCTGGCATCTGGCCAGGGTTTTGGCAAAGGAACTGGCAGGGAAGCCTGTTTACCGCATAGTTTTCAATGAGATAACTGGCAAGGCCATCACCGCCTCGATCGAAGAGCCGGGGGAAATTGACATGGCCAAGGTGGATGCCCAGCAGGCCCGGAGAGTGCTTGACCGCATCGTGGGCTACACTGTTTCGCCCCTGCTCTGGAAAGTTATCGCCAAAGACCTCAGCGCCGGCCGTGTGCAGAGTGTGGCGCTGCGCCTGATCTGCGAACGGGAACAGGAAATCGGGGCATTTGTGCCCCGTGAATTCTGGAAGTTGGAAGCCAGTTTCTGGAAGGATGAGTTTCCCCCTTTCAAAGCCAGTCTGGAAAAATGGCAGGGCAAGAAATTCGAGATCCCGGACGAGGCCAAAGCCATCGAGATAGCCAAAAAAGTCAGTTCCTCCCTGGCTGTGATTAGTGAGATCAAACGCACCCTGCGCAACCTGCAGCCCCAGCCGCCTTTCATCACAAGCACCCTGCAGCAGGAAGCTTCCAAATTGCTGGGTTTTACTTCGGAAAGGACGATGTCCATTGCCCAGCAACTCTATGAGGGAATAGCCCTCAAGGGCGAAACCACCGGCCTGATCACCTACATGCGCACAGACAGCGTTCGTATCGCTACCGAGGCTGTGGAAAACTGCCGCGGCCTGGTCAAAGAGCGCTTCGGCGCCGATATGCTGCATGACACCGCCAGGGTTTACAAGAACAAATCCTCAGCCCAGGATGCCCACGAGGCTATCCGGCCCACCGACGCCTTTCACACTCCGGAGAGCGTGGCCGCCAGCCTCAGCAAGGAGCAGCTGAAACTTTACACCCTTATCTGGCAACGCTTTGTTGCCACGCAGATGAAGCCCGTGAAGCTGGAAAACACCTCAGCTAAGATCGGCCTGGGCGAAGCCATATTCGCCGCCAGCGGCAACCGCGTGGTGGAAGAGGGTTTCATGAAGGCCTATCCTCACGTGGTGTTTGTTGAAGGCGCGCAAATCCACTCTGCCTACTCCCAAAACGATGAACTCGAGCATGACGCCCTCAAGCGCTCCCAGCATTTCACCACTCCGCCTCCGCGCTTCACCGAAGCCTCACTGATAAAAGAACTTGAGGCCAAAGGCATCGGCCGCCCCTCCACCTATTCCAGCATCATCAGCACCATCAAAAAGCGCAAATACGTGGGCATGGAAAAGAAGAGCTTTTATCCCACGGATTTGGGCAACGACGTCAACCGCTTTCTGGTGGCTAATTTCGACTCCATCTTCAACGTTAGTTTCACCGCTCAAATGGAAACCAAGCTGGACGAGGTCGAGGAGAAAAAGGCTGTCTGGCATGAACTTGTGCAAAGCTATTACGAGGAGCTGGGCAAATTGATCAAGGGCCTGGATATCAAGAAGGAAAAAAGCGCCTTCACCCAGGAAACGGACCTGGTCTGCGAAGTCTGCGGCGAGGGCAAAATGGTGATAAAACGTTCAAAAAACGGTGAATTCCTGGCCTGCAACCGCTTTCCGGCCTGCCGCAACAGCAAGAATTTCAGCCGGGACGAGAACGGCAGGATCGTGATCGCGGTGCCCAAAACCCTGGATGAGAAATGCCCCCAGTGCGGCAGCCCCCTGGTGGAGAGGAGCGGCAGATTCGGAGTCTTTATCGCCTGCAGCAACTATCCCAAATGCAAATTCTCCCGCCCCAAAACTACCGGCATCACTTGCCCGGAATGCCATGAGGGCGAGATAAACCAGCGCCGCAACAAGCAGGGCAAGCCATTCTGGTCCTGCACCCGTTATCCCGACTGCAAATACATCACGAACGACAAACCGCTGCCCATCGCCTGCCCTAACTGCGGCCACCCCTTCATCCAGGAAAAATACAGCAAAGCCAAGGGTAATTACAAGCAATGCCCGCAGTGCAAAAGCGTTATGGAATAACGCGCGTTCCGGCCTGGGACGCCTTGCGCAGCGCGTTCCAGAGCATCATGAACCACAAAATGCGCTCGCTGCTGACCCTCACGGGAATTGTCATCGGCGTGCTGGCCGTGGTGTCCATGTTTTCCAGCGTTTACGCGCTCAAGCACCTTATCAGCAAGAACATGGAAGGCATGGGCTGGGACCTTTCGGTGGTGATCGCGGCGGATACACCGGACCAGGTTTTCGGCCACAGAAGCCGGCGCCGGGCCCTCCGCCGCGCCGAGCAGAGCGTGAGAACCATCAGCTACGACGACTACCTGGCCCTCAAATCGTCCCTGCCTCACAAGAGCAGCTACGCCATGATCATGAGCACGGCGGTGATGAAGCTCGGCAACAAGGACAAACAGGTCCAGCTCCGCGCCACCGACCCAAGCTTCTTCACCAACAAGACCTATCCCATCCTCCACGGCCGCTACTACAACCAGTATGAGAACGACAACGTTCTGCCCGCGGCTGTCTTAGGCTACCATTTTGCCCGGGAGCAATATGGCAACGCGAACCCGGTGGGCAAGGTTCTGCAGCTGGGGGAACACCGTCTGCGCGTGGTGGGCGTGCTCAAGGACGACCAGCTTTCCAGCGGCGGCGGGATGAACTTCAACGCCTGGGAACGCAAAGACGAGCTCAGCGCGGTGTATCTGCCCCTTAAATATGGCGCTTACCGTTTCGGGACCAACAAGGGCGTGCACATGATCTACCTTCAGGCTCATGACGAAGAGGAGTTCCGCGAGCTGAAAACCCAGGCCCGGCAACTGCTGCTGGCCCGGCACCGGATGTATCCCAATTTCAGCTTCCTGGATGTGGGGGAGCTTATCCTCACCATCACAAAGGAGATAGAAGGCTACATGGAAAAGTGGAACATCACGCTCATCGCCATCGCCTCCATATCCCTCATCGTTGGAGGCATCGGGCTTTTCAGCACCCTGCTGATCTCGATCCAGGAGCGGATGACCGAGATCGGGGTGCGCAAAAGCGTGGGCGCCACGGAAAAGGACATCTTTTACTATTTCATTTTCGAAGCCCTGGCCCTGGCCCTGTTGGGAGCGCTGCTGGGGATTCTGCTGGCCTGGACCGCCCTCAGCCTGATCAGCAAGGCCATTGATTTTCCCCTCTATTTGCCTGTTCAGGGCGTGCTGGTGGGCCTGTTCTTTTCTCTTGTCACAGGCTTTGTTTCGGGGTTGTATCCGGCTCTCAAAGCTGCTTCCGTCGATCCGATCAAGGCCATTTACTATTTCTCGTAAACCAATTTGCCCCGATGCGGGGTGTGGACCTGGCAAACGGGATTTGGCTTGACACGCTGTTAAAGATTTACACTATTGCGACCATGACTAAGTTTTCGATTTCCCGGTTGATGCACTTCCGGCTACGGAAGGGTTACAGCGTCAAACTGTTGCTGTTGGTTTTTGCCTGTTTCAGCCTGGCTGGTGTTCCGCTGTGGGGACAGGTTCTGGATACTCAGGGCCTGAAATCCGCTCTGGACGGGCTTATGGATTCGTCGCTGGTGAATGGCGCCAGCGTCGCGGTGGCTTTCTACGCTCCGGAGGACAGCAGCCTGATTTACGGATACGGGGCTGGCAAGGAACTCATGCCTGCCTCTCTGCAAAAGCTTTATACAGGCATCGGCGCGCTGGAGACCTACGGCCCCGGACACCGCTTCCAGACAGAGATCGGCATCCGCGGCGAAGTCCGCGATGGCGTTTTGGAGGGGGATTTGGTTATCAAGGGCGGCGGAGACCCCACTTGGATGGAGGCTTTCTATCCAGAGGGGCCGCACCGGGTGTTCGAAATGTGGGCTGATTCTTTGAAAGCGAGGGACATCAGGCGGGTCAGAGGCAACTTGGTCGGAGATATAAGCCTATATCCCACATATCCTTACAACCCAAGCTGGGAAGCCCATAACCTGCCTTACGGTTTTTCGCCTGGAGTTGGTGCCCTCTCTTTCAACGCCAATATGGTGCGCTTCGTCCTCAAAGGCTCTTCCCAGGCGGGGGAAAAAGCCAGGGCATATCCCCGCCACGGCTACAACTATTTTGAGCTCGACAACCAGATAACCACGGTCGCGGAGAAGGGCTCCGCCGGCATCTGGCTGCAAGTTTCCGAAGATAATAGCAGAGTTACTTTGAAGGGAAAACTGGGTGTGGACACCCCGGAATACCTCACCGCCGCGGTGCGTAATCCGCCTCTTTTCACGCTGCGGATGCTGCGGAACACCCTCTCGGAGAAAGGATTATCCATTTCCGGGAAAACCGTGCTGGAAGAAGACCCCGCCATCCACGACAGCCTCGAAACTCTGTTCGTGTTCGATTCTTTTCCGCTAAGCGACATCTTGGGGGTAATGCTTAAAACCAGCTCCAACATGATTGCCGAAAACCTGCTCTGCAACATCGGCGCAGGCGTGGAAAACGGCGCGGTCCGGGTTGAGGAACTCCTCGCGGCGAAAGGCATCCCGGGCGAGGGTTTCAATGTCATAGACGGCTCCGGTTTGGCCCGCCAAAACAGTTGTTCCGCCTCGCATCTCGGCCTGACCCTCAGCCACGCTTACCATCAGGATTGGTTCGACATTTTTCTCAACAGTCTGGCTTTACCCGGTGAGGACGGAACTTTGAGAAGCAGGTTCACCGAACTCAAAGGCAAGGGTCGCCTCTACGGAAAAACCGGCTATCTGAGGGACGTGAGCAACCTGGCTGGATACCTACGCGCCCAGGATGGCGAACTCTACGCCTTCGTTATCATCTGCAACAATGTGAGCAACGTCGCCAACGCCAAAAAATGGCAGGCCAGCGTCTGCGACACCCTGCTGCGTTATTCCGGAGATTAAACTCCGGTTACCAAAGCTTTTCAAATCAGGGCATAGCGGAGGGAAAGTGTCTCAGAGGCACAGACTTTATCTACAAAGGCAGGGCGAAGATAGCTGTTTTTTCTGAAAAAAGCTGGTAACTCACTACACGCCAACCTATTCGTCCTTTGCCCTATCCCACTAGCCTCTAACTTACATCCCGTTGACTTCCCGTTTGACGAGTGGGAACTTAGCGGGAAGTGAATGAGATGTGTATGGGATGGGGTAAAGCACGGATCAAGTCACGAAAACCGGGCCGGACAGGGAATTCTGCCCAGATTCTGTGAGTCGGGTTTGAAAGAGAGCAAAAAAAGCCCGGAACGCGCCGGGCTTTATATTCGGATGGGGTCTATCTCAGATGAAGAGGTTGATGTTGGCCTGCTCGGCTTCGGAGAGGTAAGTCGCAACTCCGCCGATGGTTATGCCATCCATCAGCTCTTCCGGGCTCACGCCCATGATATCCATGGACATCTGGCAGGCGATCATTTCCACGCCGGCTTTCTGGGCCTGGAGGATCATCGTTTCAAGCTGGTCCACGTTCTTGTCTTTCATGCGCTTGCGCATCAGGACGGGACCCATGCCACCGAAATTGATCTTGGAAAGCCCCAGCGAACGGCTGCTACCGGCCAGCATCATACCGAACATCTTGCCCATCAAGTCTTTCTGGATTTTGGGCTTGTGGTGTCTCTTGATCACATTCAGTCCCCAGAAGGTGAAGAACATGGTCACCTTTTTGCCGGTGGTGGCGGCGCCGTTGGCGATCACGAAGGAGGCCAGGGCGCGGTCCAGAGCGTCGCTGAAGACAATGATGGTCTTGTTGCGGCCGCCGCCCGAGGCGCCAACTTCCTCGCCGCCGCCCTTGAGGACGGTGGCCACGTATTTTTTGCCGATTTCCTCGATGCCGATCAGGGTGTTTCCGGTCATTTTGCACCAGGCGGGAACGTCTTTCACGAAGCCCGGGTCGGTGGCTGAGATACGCAGTTTGTCGCCTTCGAGCAATTTGTCCATCTCTATCTTGAGGCGCACAATGGGCCCGGGGCACTGCAGCCCGCAGGCGTCGGCTTCCACGGTGCGTCCTCCGGCTGTGGAAGTATCTTCTTTTTTATACATTTGGTCGTCCTTGTCGATGTAGTCGCTGGAAAAGATGTCCTCGTTGGTTTGGGGTTTGTGGGCCTGCTCGTAGGTGGTGTAGCCACCGGAGAGGTTGTAAACTTCGTCAAAGCCGTTCTGGGTAAGGATGCGGCAGGCGAAATAGCTGCGATGGCCGGTGCCGCAGAAGACAACGATCTTCTTTCCCCGGGGAACCTCTGCCAATCTGCCGCGCAGCTCGTCCACAGGCAGATTGATGGCTCCTTTGATGCTGCCCAGGCCAAATTCCATGGCAGTGCGCGCGTCGATCAGGACGGAGTTGGCGGGGTCCAGTTGCTCCAATTCGTCCCAGTGGATTACCTTGCAAACTCCGGTGAGGATGTTTTCCGCCACCATGCCGGCCAGGTTCACGGGATCCTTGGAGCTGGAAAATGGTGGCGCGTAGGCGTGTTCGAGTTCCACCAGGTCGTGCACGGTCTCTTTGTGCTTGATGATGTGGGCCAGCATCTCGATGCGTTTGTCCACACCGTCGAAACCCACCACCTGAGCGCCGTAGAGGCGTCCGTCCTCGCTGGAGAAAGCTATCTTGACGGTGAGGGGCAGGGCGTCCGGATAGTAGCCCGCGTGTGAGGAGGAATGGACGATGGAGGTATAATGGGGGATGCCTTCCTGCTCCAGAGCCTTTTTGGAGATTCCCGCCGCGGCCACCGTGATGTCGAAGATCTTGGCGATGGCGGTGTTGATGGAGCCGCAGTATTTGCGCCGGTTGCCCAGAACGATGTTGTCGGCGGCGATGCGGGCCTGTTTGTTTGCTGGGCCGGCCAGAAAGGTGAGGGAGGTTTTGCCGGTGATGGGATTGTCCATCGCGATGGCGTCGCCCACGGCGTAGATATCTGGATCGGAGGTCTGGAGATATTCATTCACCAGGATTCCCTTGCTGGGGCCAAGTTCCAGACCCGCGGCCTCAGCCAGACGGCTGTCCGGCTTCACGCCGATGGAGAGGATCACCAGGTCCGCGGGAATGGCTTTGCCGCTGGCCAGGCGGACCCTGAGCCCATCGCTGTCGCGCTCGAAGGCTTTCACGGCCTCGCCCAGGTAGAGTCCCACGTTTTTGGCTTTCAGATGCTGGTGCACCTGGGCTGCCAGCTCAAAATCCAGATAGGTCATCACCTGCGGAGCCATCTCCACGATGGAGACCATTATGCCCTTGTGATGCAGGTTTTCGGCCATTTCCACACCGATGAATCCCGCTCCCACCACCACGGCGTGGCGAACCCGGTGTTCCTCCAGGTATTCCTTGATGCGGTCTGTATCCGGAACGCTGCGCAGGGTGAAAACGGAGGGGTCGTCGATTCCCGGCAGCGGCGGGCGAACCGGTTCCGCGCCAGGCGAAAGCACCAGTTTGTCATACTTTTCGACGTACTCTTTGCCGCTCTTGAGGTCTTTGGCGGTCACGGTTTTGGCCGCGCGGTCGATGGAAATGATCTCGGTGTTGGTGCGGACATCAATGTTCAGCCTGGCTTTGAAGCTTTCCGGGGTCTGCACGAAGAGGCGGTCCCGCTCCGATATCACCCCGCCGATGTAATAGGGCAAACCGCAGTTGGCATAGGATATGTAATTGCCGCGCTCGAACATGATGATTTCGGCGTGTTCATCCATCCGGCGCAGTCGGGCAGCTGTGGTGGCGCCGCCAGCCACACCTCCCACGATGAGGTATCTGGCCATGGTATCTCCTTCAGGAAAAGATAATTGGCGAACTTTTCCGCCAACCAGGGCGGTCAGGCGGAATACTGGTCCCCAATAATAAAGATACGCAAGATATGTTCCCCGGCAAGTAAAATCCTGTGAAATTAACCGCTATGAACTCATTGCCCCGGAAAAGCATTTCCGGAATGGGAATGAGAGAATCGGCCAAATCACGTTCCAGCCGATATCTGGCCCGGTCCGAATTTATCTGGCGCAATTTCTATTGACAGGAAACAGCCATCTGCTTTGATTGACATCCAAATTTCGCTAAAAAAAGGAGTCGTCATGATTAGAGACCGTTTCTTCCGTGTCCACAGCAATCGGGAAGCTCTCTACGCCAGGATGTTACGCCCCCTCTGGCAGGACGATGAGGAGGTATTGCTACAGCTTTCCGTTTTTAGCGCAACATTGAAGCCTCTGCGGTGATGGACCCGCACCCGCCTCGAAAGCGGGACGCTTTCATTGAAGGTTTTCCCAATATCCGGCCACCCCGGGTTTTCCTTTGCCTTCACCATTCCAATAAAACCACAGAGGAGAAAAAATGCAAGCACTTGGCAGACAGATACTGGTCGAATTTTACGACTGCGATAAAGACATTCTTAAGGACGAACAGGCCATCCGCACGGCTCTGATCGACGCCTGCGTGATCGGCAAAGCCACCGTCGTCACCGATACTTTCCACTCTTTCAGCCCCCACGGCGTCAGCGGCGTGGTGGTGATCGCCGAATCGCACGTGGCTATCCACACCTGGCCGGAATACAGCTACGCGGCGGTGGATATCTTCACCTGCGGCGAAACCATCGAACCCTGGGACCTCTTCAACCACCTGGAGAAGTGCCTTAAGAGCAAAAACAGCAGCAAGATAGAGCTCCGAAGAGGCCTCTTCGACACCGGCGGCGAACCCCTCAAGCACAAACCGGATTGACACACATGAATTACTGGCACACCGACTTTCACAGTCCCCATCACGGGCTCGCTTTCGAGGTGGAAAAGCTGCTGTATTCCGAGCAGAGCCCCTTCCAGAAAATCGAGGTTGTGCAAACCCCCTCTTTCGGGATAGTTCTGCTGCTGGACGGCGCGCTGATGCTTACGGAAAGGGACGAATTCACCTACCACGAAATGATGGTCCATCCGACCCTTTTCACCCATCCCCAGCCCCAAAGCGTTCTGATCATCGGCGGCGGAGACTGCGGGACCTTGACCCGGGTTTTGCGGCACGGCTCAGTCCGCCGCGTGAAAATGGTGGAGCTGGACGAGCGCGTAACCTGTGTTGCCAACCGGTTTTTCCCGGAACTGGCCACAGCCGTGGACGATCCCCGCGCGGAACTTGTCTTCACTGACGGGATCAAGTTTCTGCGGGACACAACAGAAAAGTTTGACGTCATCCTCATCGACAGCACCGACCCGGTGGGACCGGCGGTAGGTCTCTTCCGGGCACCCTTTTTCACCGATTGCGAGCGTGCCCTCAACCCTGGCGGGATCCTCTGCCTGCAGTCGGAAAGCCCCTGGATCCCGGAACTGGGCAAGTTGATCGGCGAGGTCCACCGCGACCTCCGCTCCCTTTTCCCGCTGGTTCGGGCTTACAGCGCCGCCATCCAGACCTATCAGGCCGGCTTTTGGCTTTTCCAGATGGCCTCCAAATCCCCCGACCCCCTCGCGCCGGAAGTGGGGGCCAGAATCAGCGCCGCCGCCATTCCAACCCGCTACTACAACCGCGATTTGCACTACGCCTCTTTCAGCCTGCCCACCTTTGTGCTGGAGCAGCTCGGCTGAGTTAGGCAAGTAACTATTCTGCCAGTCCCGGGGTAAGGCACATCTCCCGAAATCCTTTTGTCCTATTTGTAGGGTTTATCAGCCCCTTTTTCCTCATTTTCGGCTCATGCCTGTTCAGATTGGAAACGGCCTTTCAGGCTGCTTTCTGATGAGCGTCCGAAACTAAATAAAGCTCTCTTTCAAACTAACCTGGCGCCATATATGCCAACCCTTTGCCGGGTCATGCCAGCCAGGTCCTTAGCGCCCGCGTCTCTCTTCCTCCTGCGCCTCCCGCACAATTCTCGCATCAAATGCGGGCATTAGGCGGGAGGCGTGTCAGGGAAGCGATAGAAGGCCTTAACGGCCAGACGGCATTCTCAAGCCCAATCCCTCACCCTAAGCTGAGGATTATATATAAGGATATTACATTATATAAATGAGGGTTTGAAAATCCTGATGTCGGTTCAAGCATAAACAATAGCATTTCATAACAATCTGTAATACAATATAGATAGGAATCACCAGGCGGCTTGTTGCCAAGATTTGAAGTAGATTCTACTTGACAGATATATAGCACTCAATATTCTGCGACCAATAAGGAGCTTTTATTATGAAGAATGATTTTACACTTGATAAGCTGAGCGTGATCGGAAGGGCCGCGGAGGCCTACGCTGCCGGGGATTTATCCGAGGTAAAACAAAGGGCGGAGCGTTTGTATCTTGGAAAGCGCTATCCCTTTGCCATCAGCGCTGAATATCCTTATCCCCTCAACCTGTTCAGCCCACGTCTTTCCGCGATACTTGAGGGCGTAAGCAAGTATCCGGATGCCGGGGAAACATGGGAACTGATCAGCGCCAGGGAAAACATCATCAGGATGACAGCGGCTACAGAGATAAACAGAACCGCGGCAGAGATACTTGGCCCCATATTTGAGGAAAAGTATCCCCAAAGTGATGGGATCATAGCCCGTAAACAGATGATCGGCTATATGATCAAGATCGTAATGGAGTGTTTTGGCTATACAACGTCCGGAGGCAGGATGCAAATCGACACGACCGGAGGGAAAGATTTGCCCAATCGCAGGTCTAATTACTTCAAATCGGCAACCCGCTACGCAAAAATGACAGAAGGCGAGCGAGATGCATTGCTTGGTCAAATCGCAGAAACGGATGTGAGAAAGCATTTTCTGGCCATTACTGACCTGATCATCGCAGGACAGACAGAATACCAGAAAGCATACAACATTGACGGCTTAACGAATTGGGACTCATTGTAAGGAGATGATGAATGAAAATCGAGGGTATTGAACCGGTAGAAATCCTGCACAAGCTGTTTGAATTGAATGCGCAGGAACAGTCTATTAACCTGGATAATCAGTTGGAATCGGCTCACGCTCAGGACATGGTTCCCGTAGCAAAGCCCAGGGCGAAGCTGCTGAACAAGCATATCCGCCAGTTGATAACGCATCCCCTGTTTGAGGGTTACGGCCTCACACGGCAGGACGTGATGGTGATAGCCGATCTCTGGCAATTTCATCTTGAGCTGCCAGGCCGGGGTAGCAACTGGGCCTGCATCTGCGCGAGCGCCAGGATCGAGCGCCACAGGGTTTCGGAGTGCCTGGAGTATGTCGCCAGGCTCCTGGCGCGCAATATCATCTGCTTTGATGAGAATATAACCGGCAACTACTTTCTGAATCCCATCATCCTGCAATCGGCTGAATACAACCTGAGCAAAGACCTCATCCTGAGGATATTGGGAAGGGACCTGAACAAAGAACTGGAGATGATTCTGAAAGAGAATTGGCAGAATGACGACGACTTTCTGAACGACCTGAGATTGGTCTTCGATCTCTGCTATAACAGCTTTTCCGAATTGGGCAGCCGGTCTCCTATGCTGGAATATCCGATTCTATCGGCTTGCCTGAACCTGCTCAAAGAGAGAATACTGGCTGCTCCTGACACTCTGGGAATAAAAGCGCTGGCGAGCCAACACGGCCTAAGCGACGACCAATTGTCCATCATACTGGTAGTCCTGTATCATCAGCTATATAGGGGTGGCATGATCACGGAGCTTGATCTGGCTCTGTCCCTGGCGCCGGATCCCAGGTTCAGGCTGCTGCAGCAAGAGTTGACAAGCGATGGCTCAAAGTTGATAATGCTGGGATTGATCGGCAAAGAATCCCATTCTTTCAGGGGACAGATACTGTCTTTGGTCATTCCGCAGGAAATACTGAAGTCGCTTGGATACAGGGCAAGAACCATTGATAAAGCCAGGCCCGGAAAACTGAGTTCGTATTTCCAAAAGAGCCGGCCTGTCCAGACTCTTGACGATGTGATAATTCCCGCCCCGGACAAGCAACTGATTGCCCAGATCATCACCAAATGCAAGAGCGATAAACGCGAAGCCCTGGCAAAATGGGGGTTCAAAGCCGAAAACGCCAGGCAGGGTGTGGTGTTGCTGCTTTACGGCGCCCCCGGAACCGGCAAGACCTACACGGCGGGGGCAATTGCCAAAGAACTGCGCAAAGACCTGATGACGCTCAATGTGCCGGAACTGCGGAATAAATACTATGGCGAGACGGAAAAGCTGGTCAAGGAAGCCTTTACTGAGATGCGTGAGATGGCAGCCGGGGAAAAGAATGCCCCGGTTTTCCTCCTGAACGAGGCGGATCAGTTGATCCATGCAAGGATCTCCATCACTACGGAATGCGATGCTATCGAAAACGCCATCCAGAGCATCATTCTGGAGGAACTGGAGACCTTTCCGGGCATCCTGATCCTCACCACCAACCTCGAAAACAACCTCGATGAGGCCTTCTTCCGCCGCTTTGACCTCAAATTCAGGTTCAGCCTGCCGGACCTCGAATGCAGACGCCAGCTCTGGAAGCTGTATCTCAGAAAAGAGATTCCCGGCTCGGCGGATATCGATGTTGAGCCTCTGGCGCGGAAATACCAGTTCAGCGGCGCACAGATCGCGCTGGTGGTGCAAAACGCCTGTGTCGAAGCAATCGGCCGGACAGGTGAATTCAGACGCCTCAGCCTGCCAGACCTGCTGAAATACGCAGACCTGGAACAGCCGTGGACAAACAGCGTGAGTAAAAGCATAGGATTCTAACAGGATATGATGAGAAGCACAGTCTCTGAAAATATCGAGCTCAAGCTTGACAAAAAAGTTCCCTCTAATAGTTTCTGCTCAGTTAGTAGGTATGCAGATGTGGAACTGCCTTGGACAGGTAGAGTAACAATAATGAACAGGTTTTTGGAGGTAAGATGAAACCTGAAAAAACGATAAATCGGAAGATGGTTGAAGCTTCCTTGATCATGAAACAGATCAATGGCGAGACGTCCCAAACCATTCCACATGACGTGGATTTGAAACACGTATATTGTGCTAATCATGCAGACAGCGTGATTAATGGCATCACTGCTGATATGTTCTGCTGCGATCTCATC
>JAAYWB010000040.1 GCA_012516855.1 Candidatus Cloacimonadota bacterium | reverse complement strand
GCGAGGTGACTTTGATCCGGGATCCATAACGGGATAAGAACTGGATTCCGGGGCAAGCCCGGAATGACGTGCAAGGCATTGGCGGAAGAACCGAACATACGTCATCCCGGACGTCACTGAGCCTGCGAGGTGACTTTGATCCGGGATCCATAACGGGATAAGAACTGGATTCCGGGGCAAGCCAGGAATGACGTGGGTTTTGGGGCGGGTAGGATATTGTTAAGGGAAACGACAAGCTGACAAGCCCCTTGCAGGCGAAAGAATGCAAACCCCACGATTCTGTCGCCCTCCGGGCTATCCACACGGTTTGAAAGAGAGCCTGGAGTCCAGCGAGCTTTGCGAGCTTGGACTACAGGAGTTGTTGTTGCTGCCGTCGATGCTCGTTCCTCACTCGACGCCAGCGTGTGGCTTGCTATCTGGCCGTTAAGGCCCTGACCCGCGTCCCAGTCACGCCTCCCGCATGATACCCGCACTTGATGCGAGTATTGTACGAGGGGCATGGCAGTGGGATGGACAAGAGCGCTCAGGGTCTGACAGGCAGGAAACTTAGGTGGCTAAGCATTTCTGCCGCCCTCCGGGCTACCCACCCGGTTTGAAAGAGAGCCAAAAAAAGCTATTGACAGAAAACGGAGCGGCAGAAATTGTGAACGTCACTTGCGAAAAATACACCCAGCGCATAGCACAAGTCCCATATTTTGCGAGGACTTATAGTTCTTTAGGAGGAACGATGTTATCCTGTTTACGGGATACTCGTACGAGTATCGCAGGGGCAAAAGCAAGAGCTTTGTGCCCCGCCAACCTGAAAGCATATTTAACAGAACACGCCCGCTCGCGGCGCTGCTTCCCTGCACAGGGAGGCATAAGCCCGACAGGGATTTTCTGCTTAAATTGTGGAGGAACCAGTGAGTAAATCCGAAAACCGCATCCGGATAAAGCTTAAGGCCTACGATCATCGTTTACTGGACCACTCTGTGTCGGAAATTGTGAAAAGCACCCGCAATACCGGCGCCAAGGTCATCGGCCCGATCCCGTTGCCCACAGACAAGACCCTATATACGATCCTGCGTTCGCCCCACGCCGACAAGAAATCACAAGACCAGTTTCAAATGCTGGTCCACAAGCGTCTGATCGACATCATGAACCCCACCCAGCAGACCACGAACGCTTTGAAGAAGCTGAGCCTGCCGGCTGGCGTGCATGTGGAGATCAAAGCCAATACAAGGAGTTGATCATGCTGGGACTTATCGGTAAGAAAATTGGCATGACGCAGATCTTTGATGACAATGGCAAGCTGATCCCCGTCACGGTGATCCAGGCCGGCCCCTGCCGCGTGGTTTGCAAGCGCAGCAAGGATCAGCACGGATATGAAGCCCTGCAAATGGGTTACGAAGAACTTCCCGAGAAGCGCGTCAAGAAACCGCTCAAGGGTTATTTCAAGAAAAACGACAGCCCCTTTTTCCGCTATCTGCGCGAATTCCGCCCCGCCTTCGGCCAGCAGGTCGATGACTACGAGGTGGGCAGCGAACTGAAAGTGGACTGGTTCACAACTGCCGAGACCGTCTGCGTGCGCGCCAATTCCAAAGGCCGCGGCTACACCGGTGTGATGAAGCGGCACGGATTTGCCGGCTTCATGGCTTCACACGGTGTGCACGAATCCTTCCGCGGCGGTGGCTCGATCGGCCAGTGCGCCCAACCCTCGCGCGTATTTAAAGGTAAGAAGATGGCCGGCCAGCACGGCAACCGCCAGGTGAGCGTGCGCCATCTTCAGGTCGTGAAAGTGGATGCCGAACAAAACCTGATCATGGTGAAAGGCGCGGTGCCCGGCCACCGCAATTCCCTGGTCACCATCCACAAGGAACACTAAGGGAGCAGAAATGGTTAAAGCAATAAAATTCAACTCCCTCGGCGAACGGATGGAAGAGATAGAACTTCCGGCCAACATTTTCGACGTGGACGTCAACTCCCCGAAAGTGCTGCTGCATGAGGTTATCACCATGTACCTGGGCAACCAACGCCAGGGCACGGTGCAGAAGAAAAACCGCGCCATGACCGCCGGCAGCACCCGCAAGCTGTTCAAGCAGAAAGGCACAGGCAACGCCCGCCAGGGCACACGCCGCACCCCGGTCCGGGTTCACGGCGGCCGCGCTTTCGCGATCCTGCCGAAGGATTGGTACCGCACCATTCCGCGCACCAAGAAGCGCATGGCCCTCAAGGTTGCCCTCACCGACAGGGCCCGCGAAGGCCGCGTTTTCATCGTGGACAAGCTGGAATTTGACACCCCGAACACTAAAAAGGCGCTTGAACTGCTGGGCAAAATGATCCCCGAAAGAGGCCGCAAACTGGTGGTCACCGACGGACATCACCAGCCCACGGTGAAATCCTTCGCCAACCTGCCGGACGTCATCACCGACGCCGCCGACAGCCTTTACGCCTATGAGATCCTGAACAGCAGCTATATCCTGATGACCCAGGAAGCCCTCAACAAAGTCGAGGAGGTATTCAGCAAATGATCCATCCGCGCAACATCATCATTTCTCCGATCATCACCGAGAAGAGTTCAAACCAAATAGAACGGACCAACACCTATTCCTTCAAGGTGAGCATCAACGCGAATAAGATAGAGATCAAGCACGCCATAGAAAAGATCTTTTCGGTGAAAGTGCTTGACGTCAATACCATCCGGATGCTGGGCAAGCCCAAACGTTTGGGACGCTACAGCGGCAAACGGCCGGATTGGAAAAAAGCCATCGTGACCCTGAGGGACGGCGACAAGATCGCCGAATTCGAGGCATAAGGAGCGAAGCATGGGAATCAAGAAATACAAACCCACCACTCCCAGCATGCGGTTCCGCACGGGCTACACCTTTACAGAGATCACCACTGACTCTCCGGAAAAATCGTTGCTCAAGCCAATGCGCAAGACCGGCGGCCGCAACAACAAGGGTAGGATCACCTGCCGCCACCGCGGAGGCGGGCATCGCCGCCACTACCGGGTGATCGACTTCAAGCGCGACAAATTCGGCATCCCGGCCAAAGTCGCCAGCATTGAATACGATCCAAACCGCACCGCGCGCATCGCCCTGCTGCACTATGTGGACGGCGAAAAACGCTACATCATCGCTCCCGAAGGCCTGACCGTGGGATCGAAAGTGATGTCCGGCCCCGAAGCTGAGATAGCTTTGGGCAACGCGCTGCCCCTGGAACGCATCCCGCTGGGCTCCACCGTGCACAACATCGAACTGAAGAAAGGCCGCGGCGGTCAGATCGCCCGTTCCGCCGGCGCCTACGGCCAGGTTGTGGCCAAAGACGGCGACTATGTGCATGTGAAAATGCCCTCGAACGATGTCCACCTCATCCGCAAGGAATGCCTGGCCACCATGGGCCAGGTGAGCAATCAGGACCACAATCTGCTGCAGCTTGGCAAAGCCGGCCGCAAACGCTGGATGGGCATTCGCCCGACCGTGCGCGGCGTGGTGATGAACCCTGTGGACCACCCGATGGGCGGCGGTGAAGGAAAATCCTCCGGCGGACGCCATCCCGTGTCACCCTGGGGCAAATCCTCCAAGGGCGGCAAAACCCGTAAAACCCGCAAGTATTCCGATAAATATATCGTGAAAGCCGTGAAGAAGAGATAAAGGAAGGAAACAATGGCACGTTCAATCAAGAAAGGTCCCTTTGTTGACGATCATCTGCTGAAGAAAGTGGAAACGCTGAACGCCAACAACAAGAAAAATGTGATCAAGACCTGGTCCCGCCGTTCCATGATCATACCCTCTTTTATCGGACATACCTTTTCGGTGCACAACGGACATAAGTTTGTGCCGGTGTATGTGACCGAAAACATGGTGGGGCACAAGCTGGGCGAGTTTTCGCCGACGCGCACCTACCGTGGCCACAAAGACAAGAAAAAGGGTAAATAAGGAGCATAGATAATGGAAGCAACAGCCAAACTCCGTTTTGCCCGCGGTTCCGCCCGCAAAGCACGTCTGGTTTTGGACCAGATCCGCTACAAGAGCGTACCCGAAGCGCAGGGCATCCTGCAATTCTCGCGCCGGGCCGCGGCCAAGCCGATCGGCAAGCTGCTGGCCTCAGCGGTGGCCAACGCCCAGGTAAAAGACCCCAGGCTCGACCTCAGCCGGGTCTATGTGACCGAAGCCATGGCCGATTCCGGCCCCCAAATGAAACGTTATATGCCCAGAGCGCATGGGCGGGCCTACATGATCCGCAAGCAAACCTGCCATATCGCTCTGGAAATACGGACAATAGAGGAATAGGAGGATTACCTTGGGACAAAAGATACACCCCATTCTGTACCGCCTCGGCGTTAACAAAGACGCCGAATCGATCTGGTTTGCCCAGGGTTCCACCTATGTGGATTTTCTCCAGGAAGACATCCAGATCCGCAAATACATCCACAAACGACTGGACCAGAAGATGGTCTCCAGGGTGCAGATATCCCGCAAAACCAGTTCGATCACCATCGATATCCACACAGCCCGTCCCGGCCTGGTGATCGGCAAAAAAGGCGAGGACATCGACCGCCTGCGCAACGAGCTGAACGTTCTGATCAACAAGGACCGCAAAAACCCGATCACAGTCTCCATCAATATCGAGCAAATCGACAAGATGTGGCTGGACGCGCGTTTGGTGGGCCTCGAGATCGCCCGTCAGCTGGAAGAGCGCGTCGCTTTCCGCCGTGCTATGAAGCTGGCCATCCGCAATGTGATGAAGGAAGGAGCCCAGGGCGTGAAAGTTCAGGTTTCCGGACGCCTTGGCGGAGCGGAGATCGCGCGCACCGAGCGCTACAAACAGGGCCGCACCCCGCTGCACACCCTGCGTGCCGACATCGACTATGCCACCGTGGAAGCCAACACCACCTACGGCGTGATCGGCATCAAGGTGTGGATCTACAAGGGCGACATCCTGGGATAGGAGAAGGTAAATGTTAGCACCAAAAAAAGTAAGACACCGCAAGATGATGAAGGGCCGCCGCAACGGCCTGGCCTGGAGCGGCAGCAACATCGACTTCGGCGATTACGGTTTGATCGCCCTGGAAGACGCCTTCATCAGCAGCCGCCAGATAGAGGCCGCGCGTATCGCCATAACCAGGCACATGAAGCGCGTTGGCAAAGTATGGATCCGGATATTTCCGGACAAGCCGATCACCAGTAAACCGGCCGAAACCCGTATGGGCAAAGGCAAGGGCGCTCCCGAATACTGGGTGGCTGTGGTTCGCCCCGGCCGCGTCCTCTTTGAACTCGAAGGAGTGGACGTCAAGGTCGCCAAGGAAGCCATGCGCCTTGCCGCACACAAGCTTCCGATCAGGACCCGAGTTATCGCCCGCGAAGGAGTTGAATTATGAAGATCGATGATATCCGCGAAATGTCGGTGACAGACCTTCACGAAAAGCTCGAGGAACTGCGTGTGGAGCTTTTCAACCTGCGCTTCCAGAAATCCAAGAACCTGCTGGACCGGACAGACCGCCTGCGCATCGTGAGAAGAAACATTGCCCGCATCAATACAGTACTCAATGCAAAGGAAGAGAGGTGACCGTGGCTGATACCCGTAAAGTGATCAAACAGGGTGTGGTGGTGAGCGACAAGAACGACAAAACCATCGTCGTCCGAGTTCTCCGCCAGTACATCCACCCGCTGTATAAAAAGACCGTGCGCCGGCATAAAAAGTTCATGGCCCACGACGAGAACAACGAAGCTCATGAAGGCGACATAGTGCAAATCGTGGAACACCGCCCCATGAGCGCACGCAAACGCTGGGCCCTGCACAAGATCGTAGAGCGCAGCAAATAATATGGGAGTTTTGGAATGATTCAAGCCCAAACAATGTTGAATATCGCCGATAACTCCGGTGCCAAAAAAGCCATGTGCATCAAAGTGCTTGGCGGCACCAGACGTAAATACGCCAGCGTTGGCGACGTCATAGTTGTTGCGATCAAATCTGCCACCCCGGGTGGCAAAGTTAAAAAAGGCAGCGTGGAACGTGCCGTGATAGTTCGCACCGCGAAAGAGATCGGGCGTTCGGACGGATCATACATCCGTTTTGCCGACAACGCCGCCGTTATTATCGATGAAAAGCTCGATCCCAAGGGAACCCGCATCTTCGGCCCGGTGGCCCGCGAACTGCGCGAGCAGGCCTACATGAAGATAGTCTCCCTGGCCCCGGAAGTGTTGTAGGAGTATATGATGCCAGACAAACTCAAACTCAAGAAAGGTGACTACGTGATCGTGATCAGCGGCAACTACAAAGGCCGCAAAGGCCGCGTGCTGAAAGCTTATCCCAAGACCAACCGGGTCATCGTGGAAAAAGTGCACATGATCAAAAAACACACCAAGCCCTCCCAGAACAACCCCCGGGGCGGCATCATTTCCAAGGAGGCGCCCATCAACGCTTCCAACGTGATGCTCTTTAACGAAAAGCTGAACACGGTTTCCAAGCCAGTGATCCAAATCAGGGAAGGACACCGCGTCCGCGTGTGCAAAAAATCCGGTGACGAGCTGTAGGAGAGAACCACATGAACAGAATCAAAGAACAGTATCGTAAAACAGTGGTTCCGGCTCTGCAAAAACGCTTTGCCTACAAGAATCCCCATCAGGTGCCGCGTCTGGACAAGATCGTGGTGAGCATGGGAGTTGGCGACGCCACCCAGAACAAAGCCTTGCTGGATAACGCAGTGAAGGACCTGGAACAGATCACCGGACGCAAGGTGATCATCACCAAGGCCCGCAAGTCCATTTCCAACTTCAAATTGCGCCAAGGCATGCCCATCGGCTGCAAAGTCACTCTGCGTGACGAGATCATGTATGAGTTCTTCGATCGGCTGGTGGCCATAGTAATCCCCCGCATGCGCGATTTCCGCGGAATCCCGACCGATTCGTTCGATGGCAGAGGGAATTTCTCCCTCGGCATCAAGGAACAGACCGTGTTCCCCGAGATCGAATATGACAAGATCGACGCTGTGCGCGGCATGAACATCAACATTGTAACCACCGCGCATACCGATGACGAAGCCCGCGAACTGCTGCGGGAGCTTGGAATGCCCTTCCAGCGCAGTGAATAAGGAGAATCGATGGCCAAGAAATCACTGATCCTGAAACAACAAAGAACACCCAAATTCAAAGTTAGAAAATACAACCGCTGCAAGATCTGCGGACGCCCCAGGGCCTACATGCGCGATTTCGGCATGTGCCGCCTGTGTTTCCGCAAATACGCGTCCCAGGGCCAAATCCCCGGGATCACCCGATCCAGCTGGTGAACAAAGGAGCATACGAATGAGCGTAAGCGATCCGATAGCTGATGCATTGACCAAAATACGCAATGCATATCGTGCCGGACATCCGCAGGTGATCGTGAACCACAGCCGCCTCGTGGAGGCGCTGACCAAGATCCTCGCCGCGGAGAATTTCGTGAACAGCGTCCAGGTTCTCGACAAAGATCCGGAACAGAAAATAAATTACCGCCGCATCCTGGTGAATCTTCGCTATACCAATGATGGCAAGCCCATCATTCAAGGACTGGTGAGGATCTCCAAGCCGGGAAGGCGCGTGTATGTGAAAGCCGACAAGATTCCAAGTGTGTACAACAACACAGGCTGCGCGGTGATCTCCACCTCCCAGGGGGTGATGGTTGACCGCGACGCCAGGCTGAACCGTGTTGGCGGCGAATACATCTGCAAGGTTTGGTAGGAGGTTTTTTAAATGTCACGCATAGGAAAAGCCCCCGTCAAATTTGACGCTAACACCAAAGTGGAAGTGAAAGACAACGTGATTTACGTGAAGGGAAAACTGGGCGAACTGCATTACCAACTGATGCCGGGCATGAGCGTTGAGCTCGGGGACGGCGTCATCAACGTGAAACGCAATGACAACAGCAAGACCCAGCGCGCCGTTCACGGACTCACCCGCGCTCTGATCCAGAACATGGTCATCGGCGTGGCTGACGGCTACATGAAGACCCTCAACGTGATCGGGACCGGATATTCCGCCGAGCGGCAGGGACCCTGGTTGATACTAAGCCTAGGCTATTCCCACGACATCGTGCTGGAAGTGCCGGAAGGACTTACAGTGGAAGCCGAGGCAGTGCCCCGTTCGAAAACCGTTCGCTCCGACCTGCAGAGCATCATCCGCATCAAGGGCATCGACAAACAACTCGTCGGCCATTTCGCCGCCGAAGTGCGTTCCTGCCGGCCGCCCGAAAACTACAAGGGCAAAGGTGTGCGGTATGAGAACGAGCAAGTAACCATCAAAGCCGGAAAAGCCGGGACCAAGTAAAGCGAGGAGCCGATCATGATAACACCAAGCAACATAGCCAAACACGCCCTTCGCAACCGCCGCCGTGCTGCCATCCGCAAAAAACTGCGTGGCACAACCGAGCGGCCCCGCCTGGTCGTTTTCCGCAGCCTGAAACACATCTACGCCCAGATCATTGACGATAGCACAGGTCGTACTTTGACATCCGCTTCCTCGCGTAGCAAGGACATCGAGCTTGAAAAAGGCATCAAGAAGACCGAACAGGGCTTCGAAGTGGGAAAAAAACTGGGTGAAAAAGCAATCGCCGCCGGCATCTCGAAAATCGCCTTCGACCGCGCCGGCTACAAATATCACGGCCGGGTGAAAGCCCTGGCTGAAGGCGCCCGCAAGGCTGGCCTTGATTTCTGAAGGAGGAAACTTGAATTACGAACACAACCTGCCCGATGAAGAAAAACTGTTTGAGACAGTGATTGATACCAAGCGTGTGGCCAAAGTAGTGAAAGGCGGACGTAACTTCAGTTTCAGCGCCATAGTTGTGGTTGGCGACCGTGCCGGCAAAATCGGCGTGGGAGACGGCAAGGCCAATGAAATTGCCGATGCCATCCGCAAAGCCAAGGAAAAAGCCACCAAATCGATGTTCACCGTGCCCATCATCAAAGGCACCATCCCGCACGAGATCATGTCTCGTTTCGGCGCCAGCCGCGTGATGATGAAGCCCGCTTCCCCGGGTACCGGCGTGATTGCCGGCGGGACAACCCGCGCCATCTTTGAAGCGGCCGGGATCCAGAACATCCTCTGCAAATCCCTGGGCTCGAACACCCCCTGCAACGTGGTGAAAGCCACTGTCAACGGGCTCAAGTCCATGCGCACCCTAAACGACATTGCCCGCCTGCGCAACAAATCTGTGGCTGAACTCACAGGTCAGGAGGAAAAATGAAGATCAGGGTGACCCAAATCCGCAGCACAATAAACAGAAAAGAAAACCATAAACGGATCATCAAGTCCCTGGGGCTGGGCAATCCCGGAAAAACCAGGATACATGATGACAATCCCTGCATCCGCGGTATGATCAACAAAGTATCGTACCTGCTCAAAGTAGAAGAAGTAAAGGGAGAATAACATGCTAACCCTTTCCAATCTTGGCAAACCCGCTGGCAGAAAAGCTAGAAAACGCTTGGGCAAAGGCGAGGGATCCGGTCTGGGACAGCAATCCGGCCGCGGCCACAAAGGTATAAAAGCCCGGTCCGGTGGCAAGGTTCCCGCCTATTTCGAAGGCGGCCAGATGCCTATAAACCGGCGTCTGCCCAAGCGGGGCTTCAAAAACCCCTACCGCAAGAACTACCGCGTGCTCAACCTTTCCCGCCTTGTGGGACTGGAAGAGACGGAATTTGATATCAGCCGGCTGGAATTGTTGGGCCTGATACCCGTGAAAGGCAAAAAGGGTTCCTACCCCGTGAAAGTTCTGGCCAGTGTAAGCGAAGAATTCACAAAGACCGTTCACATCAAAGCCAACGCTTTTTCCCAGCGCGCCATCCAGCTGATCGAAGCGAACGGTGGCAAGGCAGAGGTGGTGTAAGTTGTTCAAGACCATCGCGAACATCTTCCGTATCCCGGACCTGCGCAAAAAGATCCTGATCACGGCCCTGCTGCTGGTACTGTATCGCCTGGGAAGCTTCATTCCGATTCCCGGAGTGGATGCGGTGCAGCTGAGCTCTTTCTTCCAGCGACAGGAAGGCGGTCTCTTTGATCTGCTGAACCTCTTCGTGGGCGGAAACTTCGAGCGCGCCTCGATCTTTGCCCTGGGTATCATGCCTTATATTACAGCTTCGATCGTGATCCAACTCTTGGGCAGCATCATCCCCTATTTTGAAAAGTTGCGCAAGGAAGGCGCTGACGGCCAGAAGAAGATGAACCAGATCACCCGTTATTTCACGGTCGCACTGGCCGCTTTCAACGCTATCACGATCACCGTAGGCCTGGTCAACATGACCGGAGCCGGCGGCCCAGTGGTTCCTCAGCCGAACTTCCTCTTCCACCTAACCGGAGTGATCACGTTGATCACCGGCACTATGATAGTGATGTGGCTGGGAGAGCAAATCACCGAATACGGAATTGGAAACGGCATTTCGCTGATAATCTTCGCTGGGATCATCGCCCGTTACCCCGAAGGTTTCATCACCCTCTTCAAAACCCGGTTCCACAGCTTGTCCGGAGTGCTCATCTCCCTGGCCGCCATCGTTGTGATGGTTGCTGTTACAGCGGCGATCATCTTCGTGACTGAAGCCGTCCGCAAGATTCCGGTCCAGTATGCCAAACGCATCGTGGGCCGCAAGGTCTATGGTGGGCAGAGCACTTATATTCCGCTTAGGGTGAACACCGCCGGTGTTATCCCCATCATCTTCGCGCAGTCGATCCTCATGTTCCCGGCCACGCTCATCACCCTCTTCCAGGGCGGCGAGGCTGAGGCTGGCACCTTCTGGTACAATCTGCGCACGATGTTCACGCCCGGTCACTGGTTGTATACCATCATCTACGTTGGCCTGATCATCTTCTTCGCCTATTTCTACACCGCCTTGGTGCTCAATCCCACTGAAATGGCAGAAAATATGGTCAAATACGGTGGACACATCCCGGGCAAGAAACCCGGCAAAAAGACCGCGGAATACATCTCCTCTGTGCTTACCCGTATCACGTTGCCCGGTGCAGTCTTTTTCGCTTTTGTGGCCCTGATGCCAGAAATGATGACCCAAATCTTCAAGCTGCCCTTCTATTTTGGTGGAACGGGGCTCATCATCGTGGTCGGCGTGGCGCTGGACACTCTTCGCCAGATCGAATCCCATCTTGTGATGCGCCATTACGATGGCTTCATGAAGAAAGGAAAGCTCCGCGGACGCTCAAGCTGATATGATCTTTCGCAAATCACCTGCTGAACTGGAAAAAATGCGTGTCTCTTCCCGCATCATCGGCGAACTGCTGGATGAACTGGCTGGGATGATCGCGCCCGGGGTCAGTACCTGGGACCTGGATGCCTTTGCTTACGAATTCATCGTGGCCCGAGGCGCCCGGCCTGCCTTCAAAGGCTACACCGTTCCAGGCCTGAATCCCTTTCCGGGAACCCTCTGCACCTCGCCCAATTCCGGCATTGTGCACGGCATTCCCTCCCAGCAGGTGATCCTGAAAGATGGCGACATCATTGGCATCGATGTGGGTGCCGTAAAAGACGGTTACTATGCCGATGCCGCCCGCACTTACGCTGTGGGCGAGATTCCGGCCGAAGCGCGCCGGCTGCTGGAGGTTACCTCTGAGGCCCTGCGCCGCGGAATTGCTGCCGCCACTCCCGGCCGCCGGGTTGGTGACATCTCCCATGCCATCGGCTCTTATGTGCAGGAACAGGGCTATTATGTGGCTGACAACCTCACCGGGCACGGTGTGGGCCGCCAGCTGCATGAAGAGCCTCAAATCCCCAATTCCGGCCAGCCCGGCAGGGGACCCCGCCTCCAAACCGGAATGACCCTCGCCATCGAACCTATGGTCAATATCGGCACCAACCGCGTTAAAGAAAAAGGTTGGGAGTTTTTCACCGCCGACGGAAGCCTCTCGGCGCATTATGAACACACCATCATTGTAACTGATGGTCTGCCCGAGATCCTCACCCAAACGAAGGAGCATATATGAGCAAAACTGGCGTTATAGAAGTGGAAGGAATCGTGACCGACGCCCTTCCCAACACCACTTTTAAGGTTCAGCTGGAGAACGGCCACGAAATCCTGGCCCACAGCTCCGGCAAGATGCGGATGCACTACATCCGGATCCTGCCTGGCGACAAGGTCAAGGTGGAGCTTTCACCCTACGACCTCACCCGCGGCCGGATCACCTACCGCTATAAATAAACATACATTGCAGGAAGCACTGCACTCTTGCAAGGAGACGATAATGAAAGTGAGATCATCAGTCCGGGTAGTCTGTAAAGACTGCCGCATAATCAAACGCCACGGCGTGATCCGTGTTATCTGCAGTTCCAACCCCAAACACAAACAGAGACAGGGTTAAGGAGGACCAACTTGGCACACATTGCAGGTATAGAAATCCCCAAAGACAAACGTTTGTTCATTGGCCTCACATATATCTACGGAATCGGCCGCTCCATCGCCAGGGATATCTGCCGCAAGGCAAATGTCGATGAGATGAAGAAGGTGGAGGACCTCTCCATAGAAGAGGAAAAGATCATCCGCGATATCGTTCAGAACGAATATGTGGTTGAAGGCGCCCTTCGCACCCAGGTGGCCATGAACATCAAGCGCCTGATGGAAATAGGCAGCTATCGCGGCTTGCGCCACAAACGCGGCTTGCCAGTGCGCGGCCAGCGCACCCACACCAATGCCCGCACTCGCAAGGGCCCGAAACCCGGCGCGATAAAAAAGAAGAAATAGGAGTGATCAGATAAATGGCCAAAAAAACCAGAATCAAGAAAAAACGCGTCCGCCTCTCGTTTGACGAAGGCATTGTGTTTGTCCACTCCAGCTTTAACAATACGATCGTTTCTCTCGCCGACCGTTCCGGAAACATCCTCACCTGGTCCAGCGGCGGAAGAGTTGGCTACAAGGGTTCCCGCAAAGCCACCCCGTTCGCGGCCCAGCTTGCCGCCACCGAAGTCTCCAAAACCGGCTTGGAAATGGGGCTCACCCGCGTGGGCGTGATCGTCCGCGGGCCTGGTAGCGGCAGGGAATCAGCCATCCGGGCGGTCAACGCTTCAGGACTCAAAGTCACCATGATCAAAGACGCCACCCCCATTCCCCACAACGGCTGCCGTCCACCCAAAACCAGAAGGATATAAGCGAGGAAAATCATGGCAAGATATACAGGACCAAGAGCGAAACTCTGCCGGAAATTCGGCGAAAACATCTTTGGCACGGCCAAATACGACAGAATTCTGAACCGGCGCAAATTCCCGCCCGGTCAGCATGGCAGAAACATGCGCCGCAAGCCCAGCGATTATTTCATCCACCTGCGCGAAAAACAGAAACTAAGAAACATCTATTGCCTGCTGGAAAAGCAATTCAGCAACTACTTCGTGAAAGCCGCCAAAATGGGTGGCGTCACCGGCGACAACCTCCTGCAGATGCTGGAGCGCAGACTTGACAACACCGTCTATCGCCTCGGCTTTGCCACCACAAGGATGCAGGCCCGCCAGTTCGTTAACCACGGTCATTTCCTGGTCAACGGCAAGAAAGTGGACATCCCTTCATACCTGCTCAAAGATGGTGATATAATCGAAGTCCGCCCCAAAAGCAAGGGCATCAAACCCCTTGCTGAGGCCTGGAACAATTCCGAAGCCAGCTCTCCCTTCCCCTGGCTTACTGTGGACAAGGAAAACATGCGCGGGCAGTTTGTGAACATCCCTCTGGCTGCGGAAATTCCCAATACTGTTGACCTGCGCCTCATCGTTGAGTTCTACTCCAAATAATCGCTGATCCAGCAAGGAGTCATTATGCTATACTTGGAACCCCTGCAAATGCCCGAAAACGTGGATTACGACAGGGAAACCTATTCCCACCAATACGGCAGGTTCGAGATCGGCCCGCTGGAACCGGGATTCGGGACCACAATCGGCAACACCCTCCGCCGCGTGCTCCTCTCTTCGATCCAGGGCTCGGCCGTGCGCTTTGTCCGCATCGAAGGTCTTCACCACGAATTCACGCCCATTCCCGGCACGAACTCGGATTACATCGACCTGATCCTGCGCCTCAAGCAACTGGTGATCTACTCCTCTTCCGTGGATGAGGTCAATCTGGTGCTTGAACACAAGGGCAAAGGCGTGGTCACCGCCGCCAAGATACAGGACAATCCAAACGTCCGGATCATCAACAAGGATCTCTATTTGCTGGAAGTCACCGAGGATGTCGATTTCAAGCTGGAAATGATCGTCGGCAACGGCCGCGGTTATGTTTCCGCAGACCGCCAGAACCCGGAAGGAAAGCCAGTTGGCTTCATTCCCATCGATTCAGTCTATTCGCCCATCCTCAAGGTCAATTTCAGCGTCACCCACCAGAGGGTGAAAGAACGCATGAACTTCGACAAACTCATCCTCGAGATCCATTCCAACGGCTCCGTCGAGCCCATCATCGCCCTCTTCCTGTCAGCCAAGATCCTGCGCGACATGGTGGGCAAGATTTGCCGCTTCGAAACCGAGCCGGAGTACATCCGTGACGTCCATATCGATCCAGAACTGGAGGAAAAGGAACGCATCCTTTCCCTGCCTGTGCGTGAAATCGAACTCACCGTCCGGGCTGCCAACTGCCTCGACGCCGCCAATATCCAAACCATCGGCGAACTGGTCTCCAAAACCGAGGCGGAGATGCTCAAGTTCCGCAATTTCGGCAAGAAATCCCTTGAAGAGATTGTGACGAAGCTGAAGAAATACGACCTGCACCTGGGTATGGATGTGGAAGGAATTTACAGCCAGATCCGTGACGCCAGAAGCCGTGGCATCAAATCTGAAGACACCCCCGAAGAACAGAAAGTGGAGGAAACACCCGCTCCCGCCGAGCCCCAGGACGAGGTTCCCACCCCGCCCCGCAAACCGGTTCCTCCCTCAAAAAAGAAGGTGAAAAATGCGACATAGACATGAAGGAAGAAAATTCGGGCGCGAAAAGGACGCCCGCCGCCTGATGATCTGCAACCTTGTGAGATCCATGATCGAACACGGCCAGATCACCACCACCCTCGCCAAAGCAAAGGAACTCCGCGGCTTCGTCGAACGCGTGGTCACCTACGGCAAAACCGATACCGTCCACTCCCGCCGTCTGGCTTACAGCGTCCTTGGCAGCCGAACCCTCGTGAAGAAGCTCTTCACAGAGATCGCCCCTGCCTTTGCCACCCGCCAGGGCGGCTACACCAGAGTGCTGAAAGCCGGTTTCCGCCGCGGCGACTCCGCCCCCATGGCCATTATCCAGTTTGTGGAGGAAGCGGCTGTGAAACCCAAAAAAGACAATATCAAGGCCAAGGACCTCAACAAGTAAGCCCGTTCTGGCCTGAACGCATATAACCCGGAACTTGGTTTCCGGGTTTTTTGTTTCCGCCTTTACCCCGACCGTCATGGTCACTGGCGAGCCCAAATTTTCATTTCATCAATTCCATCAATTCATCAATTCCCTTTCCACGGCCCCTTTTCAACCTCCCCCTCCAGGACCTGGAAGGATGATAGCTATCATATTGATATATATACTAGATAGATATAATATATACTAATATAGTAG
>JAAYWB010000039.1 GCA_012516855.1 Candidatus Cloacimonadota bacterium | reverse complement strand
TGGATATATGTAAGTCTATTGTCCCGGATGCTGCATCTGCCCTCTGCGGGGGGTCGCTAAGAAGGGAACTTGGGAATTTGGGAATTTGACCTGGGAAAGGTTCTGAATTGCAGTGTTTCGGTCCTGGTTCTGGCATGATCCCCCTGTCGTGACAGAGTCAATACTTCATCCCGGACTTAAATCCGGGATCAAGAAAAAGACCTGGATGCCGGCCTGTTTCTCCCGACTTTTCGCAAGCCCGGTATAGGGAAAATCCGTCCAGATTCTGTGAATTGTGCTCGAAAACGAGGGAAACGGGCTGGAAAGAGGGCAAAATGTGTGGATAACTGCCACGAGTGCATTCTGAAAAGTCGGTTGCCTGGAATTACGCAAAGGTCTTTATAAAACCATATCCTACTTTGCCGCAGGCAAGATCGAAACAATGACCCTGTCAATATCGCCCCGCATTTGAATGGTAAGCGCTAAGGCCGTGGCCATCCGGCAATAGTGGATGGGGTTGGCGAGGTTTTTGCCCTTGCGGTCTTTGAGGTATTTATGCAGCACCTGATAGCCGCCAATGTGATAGTTCCAAAGCTCCGGGGTGATGCCCTCGAAGTGCTTGTCCGGGTTGATCTGCACGATACTCTTGTCCTCATACTTGATGAATTCTACCAAATCATTAGAACCGCTACCTTGATACTTTGCTATGGGAGTGTTCAAGCGCGGACTCTTCAGAAGATGAATGTCAGCAAGCTCTTTACCATATCCTGCAAGCAGGCCGAACAACTCGTAATCATCTGTAAACGGTATGCGGGGGAAATCCATCCGGAGATACTGCGCAAAACGCTGGCGGTATCGATTGCTGTGCAGGACGGCATAGACATAATAAAATAGCTGCTCCGGCCGGAACTGGGGCCACTGCCTGCTGAACTGCCCCAAAAGCCCGGAAGCGATGTTGTATTCCCGCTCGTCACTGGCGAAGATGTCTTCTTTTTGCTCGTCCGGGTAGATGTAGAGGGGGATTATCAAGCCACCACCCCGATAGAAGAGATTGAAATCTGTAATGCACTGAGAGATGGATACAAGGTTCCAAGGTTGGTTGTCTCCTACTGCAAGACCTTGTCTGCCAATAACAATCCCCACATTCTCTTCCAGCATATGCCTCATGACCTCGTTGCGGGGCCTGCAGTGATAGCCTCTGCTTTTGCCCGTGTAGTATGTATAGCGGGTGTCAAAGGGACGGTAGAGGATGGGGACTATGTTGCTGTCACTCAAGCCGCTATCCTTGAGGTCTTTCTGGGCAAGCTCGACCTTCCAGTCCCGGGCATCTTTGCCAAGTTGATAGGCTACTCTTGCTGTTTCCGGGTCCAGCGATGCGAAATGGTGGACGGTCTTGCGAACCTGGTTTGGAGTATCCTGGATTGTGAGTCCGTCTCTGGCTGTGACTATGCCCACACTGTTGAGCGGAAAGATTTCCGGCAGGCTATGCCACTGGAGGTAATGCTCGTTTCCGGCGGCTTCCGGGCGGAAGAGGTAGAAGGGTGAACCAGGGCTTAGTTCCTGATAATCCCCGGTCTGGAACTGCTTGCTGTCCAGCCAGTCATACTTGGACTGGCGTAGCCCGAACAGCTCGTGGTGGAACACTCTTGTTCCTTTGCTATCAACACCTTTCACCATCAGGATGATGGCGGTGCCCTGCCGGATGTCAAAGACGTTCTCATCCTTGCCGCCATCCGGGCAGGTTTCCTTTTTCAGGCTGTTGCCATGCAGGTCGAGCACATAGATTTCATCGAAGGTGCGCATCAGGCTCTGGCGCATGCCGCGGAAGGTGGGGTTGTCCAGATAGCCGTGATTGGTGATCATGCCCACGATGCCCTTGCCCGCCTTGTGTATTTTCCATTGGGCAAAGCGCAGGAACTTCACATAATCATCCTGCAGCCATTTGGGATTCTTTTCGTTCAGGGGCATGCCGTCAACTGTGTAATAACTCTGCGCGCCGTCCAAGTCCGTCTTCAACAGCTTTTCCGTCCAGTCGTTGTTGTTTTCGCTGGCTCCGCTATAGGGCGGGTTTCCCATGATCACCAGGATCGGGTCCTCATGCTTGACCTTGTTTGCCAGGGCGCATTCCTCGCTGATGTCGTGGGCAATGGGCAGTTCGGTTTGCTGGGGAGTGTCCGGCTCCAGGGTGTTGGAAAGATAGAGCTTGAAGCGTTCATCTTCGCTCAGTTCATAGCCATGTTCCGCCAGCAGGTAGCTGATCTTGAGGTGTCCCACGGTGTAGGGCGCCATCATCAGTTCAATGGCGTGGAAGTGGGGCAGGATGTGGTGTTTGATCAGCTTATGGACACTACCGCTGCCATAATTGCCTTTGTGCTCTTCTATGGCCACTTTGATAGCTTCCGCTGGAAAGGTGAGGGTGCCGGCTGCGGGATCGAGAATGGTGACATCCTCTGAGGCAAGTCCATCATCTTTACCAAAGTGACTCTTCAAGAGGCTGTGGATACTGCGCACGATATAGCGCACCACAGGCTCCGGGGTGTAATAGACTCCCCGTTTCTCTCTCAGTTTGGGGTCGTATTCGCTGAGGAAGGTCTCATAGAAGTGCACGATGGGGTCTCTGCCCTTGCCTTCGGTGTAAAAGCGGTGCAGTATCTTTTGGATATCCGTGTTGAAGAGGATATCCGCGATGTCATCGATCAGGACTGCCAGGGCTTGGGGCGGCTCTTCCAGGGAGATGAACCTGAAGATGCTTTTGAGGATGCCAAGGGTGTTCGGGATGTATTTGTAGATCAGTTCCCGGTTGAAATCTTCCCCGCTGCGGGTTCTGGCGACAAAGATGCCGTAGGTGAGGGTTTGCGCGTAGAGATCGGCAAACTGCTCTATGGTCAGGTTGTTGATCAGCAGCTTTTTGAATGATTCATAGAATTTTAGCAGCACCTTTCTGCCCTGGGTCTTCTCCTCCTCTGCCAGTTCGATGGTGATGATCTCGTCCCGCAGGAAGCGGGTGCGTTTTGCCAGCGCATTAGCCAGGCTCTTGGGATCTGTGATGGCAGGCAGGGAAAAGGAGAAATAGCGGTCGAGAAGGGTGTCGAAATCTTCTATGTTTATGAGGGGCGGTTTTTTTTGGGAATGGATGGCTTCGAGCGGATCGGCGATGGTTACGCCACAAACGAATTTTCCATATTGAAACAGCCAAAACTCGTAGAAATTGGTGAGGATGAGATTGTCGAAAGTATCCCTGTAACGCTTCAACTGTTCGCTTTTGGAGATGGATTCGAGCTGGCTGACCTCCGGTTTTTTGGCCTCAATGTAGCCCGTGATGCGGGTTTTCCCGTCCCACACGCGAAAATCGGGATTCCCAGCTTCGGTGGCCTTGGGGAGAATGCTTACCTCACTGCGCCTGAAACCGTTGGCTTGGGCGTAGCTTTCCAGCATTTCCTTCACGCAGTGGTAGAAGGATTCTTCCCTGGCATCGCCGCGGTTGATAACTTTCTGCAGTTCGCTCAGATATCTGGTCAGTATTTGTTTCAACAGCTCTCCTCTTGATAAGGGCATATTTACTTGGAAAGCACTCTTTGGGGGGAGGTAAATTTAGTCAATTACTTTTTGGATCAGGGCAGGGGTTGGTGGTATTGGCGTCTGACATTTCAGTCTCTGCCTCCGCCAGAGAATATCCGATTCTCCATTCCGGCCAGAGCTTTGTCCGGCTCTCAGCCAGCCTGTTTCTCCCGACTTTCCGCAGACAAAAACGCCCTCGCGCGCGGTGTAAGGATAAAAAAATTCAAAAAAGCGCAGATTCTGCTTGACAAGAAAACGCGATGTCATATAAGCGGCACAGGATGTCAAAAAAAGTCATACAGTGTCAGAGAGAATCAAACAAGATGTTGCTGCAAGTCAAATCAAGAGCGGTTTAGCGGCTAAAGAGAGAGAAAAGGAAACTTAGATGTCAGGACCATTCAACGGTTATTGGGAAAACGCGGTTCACAACCAACGGGTGATCATCCCAGCCCTGTTCAAGCGCAGATTCAGCGAAGAATCCCAGCGCACGGTGGTGATCACGGCCGGTTTCGACAATTCCATCGCCCTCTATCCATTGGACAATTGGTATTCCACGCTGGCAGAGCTGGCGGAAGGAAACGAAATGGAGCAGGATTTCCGCTCGATGCTGATCCGCTGCGCCGTGGCGGAAGCGGAACTGGAAGGCCCCGGCCGGGTGAGGCTGCCGGAACGCGAACTGCGCAAAGCGGGCATCAGCGACCGCTGCGTGGTGAAAGGCGACCACCACCTCATCTCTCTGTGGAATCCTGAACGCTTCTACACCGACCTTGAAAACTACGAGGCGGAAATCCGCAGCAGATTCGACGCCAAACTCTGGCACAAAGGCAGAAAATGAATACTTACCACACCCCCGTGATGCTGGCTGAATGCGTTGCCTGGCTGCAACCGCGGACCGGCGGGGTGTATGTGGACGCCACTTTGGGCGGCGGCGGGCACACTTTGGGAATGCTGAAAGCGGCGAAAGGGATAATGGTTTACGGTTTTGACCAGGACGCCGACGCGCTGGCGGAGGCGAAGGAACGGCTGAGCGAATACGGAGATAGCTGCGAACTGATCGGCACGAATTTTTCCAGGCTGCGCACGGAACTCGCCCTGCGCAAAGTGAAAAGCATCGACGGCGCGCTTTTTGACCTGGGCGTGTCGTCACACCAACTGGATGAGCAGTCACGCGGCTTCAGCTTCGACGGCGACGCGCCTTTGGACATGCGCATGGACCGGGGGCAGGCCTACACCGCCGCCGACGCCGTGAACACGCTCACGCAGGCCGAACTGACCAGGATTTTCAAAGAATACGGCGAAGAGCTGAATGCAGGAAGGATCGCGGCGAAAATTGTGAAGGAACGCGTGAAGCAGCCTCTGCAAACAACAGCCGACCTGGCCCGCGTTGTCGAAAGCGTGGCGGGCAAGGGCAGCAAGGAATCGCTGAAGAGCAAAGCGCGCATATTCCAGGCTTTGCGCATCCACGTGAACCGCGAACTCGACGTGCTGGCCCCGGCTTTGCAAGACGCCATCGACCTGCTCGCCCCGGGCGGCAGGATTGTCGTGCTCAGCTACCATTCGCTGGAAGACAGGATAGTAAAGAACATTTTCAAAACCGCCGCCGACGGCTGCGTCTGCCCTCCCAAGGCGATGAGCTGCAACTGCGGCAAACACAAACAGCTGGCCCTGCTGAACAAAAAGCCGCTTGTGCCCAGCGATGAAGAGACCGATTCAAACAGCCGCTCCCGCAGCGTGAAACTGCGCGCGGCGGAAAAAATCATGGGGGAAAAATGAGAGCCAAATTTGTGATTTTGATCTTGATAGCCGTCGTGGCCGTATTTGCCAATTTTTGGAACGCCAACCAGATGGTGCGCGCCACACAGAAACTGGCGCGGAAGGAAACCAAGCTCGCGGCGGAAAAGAACATCAACACCGAACTCAGGGTGGAAAGCGACGACCTGCGCAGCGGCAGACAATTCGCCGAGCTGATGAGCGCTGACGCCAGCGGACAGCCGGTTCAGGCCGGAAAGATCATCTACGTTCACGAACCCGCGGATAAACAAAGCCGGGAAAGCTATTGCATCATTGACCTCTTCGCTTCCAAAGCGCAGGCGAAGGAAGTTCAGATCCTGCTGGACTAGTTGGCGATGCGTTCCCGCTACAAACTGCTGGCGGTATGTTTTGGCCTGCTGACCCTCCTGTGGGTGGGCTACCTCTTCGCGCTGCAGATATTCGACCCCTTCAAGCTTGACCAACAGCGCCTTACGCGCTATACCCCCCATAAAGAGATCATCATCCCCACGCGGGGCTCCATTTACGACGCCAACGGCAATCTGCTGGTGAGTTCCATCAGCTATTACCAACTGGATATAGACCGCAAAGCGGTCAAGCTTTGGGCAGATGAGAAAAAGCTTGAACTAAGCGAAGCTTACCGATTGATAAGCGAGGCGATAGGCAGCAACTGCAGCATGAAGCCCGACGAAGTGATGCGGCGGCTGACGATGAACGAAAAGCTGACCCCCATCCAAATCACCAACAAGGTGCGCGAGATGGAGCTGGAAAAAGTCGTTAAAGCCTTTGAAACCGACAATCTGCCGGGGCTCAACCACAGCTTCGCCTCGATGAAGCGCATCTATTCGCGCAACATACTGGCAGCAAGGCTGTTGGGTAGCGTTCGCGCCGTCTCGGAAGGCTTCGACGCCGAAACGGGTAACCGCTCGCTCTACAAATTAAGCGGAATCTGCGGAATCGAATCCAGCTACGACGAATACCTGGCCGGAGAATACGGCTGGCGGGAAGTGGTTTACGATGCCAAACACCGGCGCATGCCATATCCGAATTTGCACGAAAAGGTTTCCCGCGACGGCTATAACCTGCACCTCACCATCGACGCCAATATCCAGGAAGTGGTGGAGAACGCGCTCTATGAAGGCCTCGAGAAATACAAGGCCAAAAACGGCGGCGCGATCGTCATGGACCCCCACACGGGCCGCATCCTGGCGATGGCTGGCGTTTCCGCCGAAGACAGATACATCGACCCGGGGCTGGTGAGGGTTAAATCCAATATACCGGTGAGCTTCATGTTCGAGCCGGGCTCCACGATGAAGCCGCTCACGATGCTGGTGGCGCTCGACAAGCACGTCGTGAGCCACAAAGACCTCTTCCCCAGCGGCTCCATCACCATCCGCGGCCGCACCATCTCTGACACCCACAGCTACGGCATGATCCGCCCCGTGGACATCATCTGCAAATCCAGCAACGTGGGCATCGCGCTGATCGGCGACAAAATCGGCGCCAAAACGCTTTACGAGAAATTCATCGCCCTCGGTTACGGGCAGAAAACGGGGCTGGACCTGAGCGGCGAAAGCAGCGGAATGTTTGCCAAACTGAAGAACTGGGACGGCTACACGCTGCACTCGGTATCCTTTGGGCAGGCCATTTCCGTGACCGCCATCCAGCACGCGACGGCCTTTTGCGCTGTTGCCAACGGCGGCAGGATGGTGAAGCCCTATCTGCTGGAATCCGTTACCGACAACAACGGCAGGATAATCGAACAATTCGAGCCGCAGGTGCTGCGCCAGGTGGCGGGGAAAGCCGCCGCGGACACGGTTCGCTACTACATGCAAACGGTGGTTGACCGCGGCACGGCGCGCCACATCAAGATGGATTACATCACCATGGGCGGAAAGACAGGCACCGCGCAGAAAGCGGCTGAAGGCGGCGGAGGCTATGCCGGAGGCAAATACAACGCCGTCTTCGTGGGCATGTTCCCCGTGGAAGCGCCCAAAATGGTGATGATAGTTTTCTACGACGAGCCCGCCATCGGCTACCATTACGGCAGCACAAGCGCCGCGCCCACTTTCAAGCAGATCGTGGAAGACATCCTTTTCATGCCGAACTGCAACATCCTGGCCTTCGACGAGCGGGTGATGCAAAGCTCCAAACGCATGCCCGACCTGCGCGGAAAGCATATCAGCCAGGCGGAAGCCCTCCTCACCCAATTTGGCTTTTCCTATAATATAGTAGGGGCGGATTCAGCCTCCGTGGTGATCGATCAGTTCCCCAAGCCGAACGTCGCCATCGATCCGGGGCATCCCATAACCGTGAAGATAGGCCGCAAAGCCGGCGAGGCTGCTGAAACCTCCGTCCGCGGCAGCATGCCCGACCTCAGGGGCCTCACCCTGCGCAAAGCGATGCAGGTTGCTGCCCGCGTAAAGGTTGCGCTACGCGTCCGCGGCTCTGGAATCGTGCGCGCGCAATCTATCCAACCCGGTTCACGCGTCACCAATAACACAGTTTGCACACTCGAGGCCTCAATATGAGGCTGAGCGAGGTTTTACAGCTCTTAAAGCAGCACGATCTGCTGCTGCAAAGCCGGGCCCTCGAAGGCATTGACAGCCTGTCCGGCGCGGTGCGCGTGGACAACAGGGAAATCAAAGCGGGCGACATCTTTGTCTGCATCAAAGGTCAGTTCGCCGATGGACACCGCTTCATCCCTGACGCCCGAGCCAGAGGGGCCTCCCTCATCGTTTGCGAAGACGAATTCACGGACGCCCTGCCGGCCATCCGCGTGAGTGATTCGCGCAAGGCGACAGCGTTGCTGGCAAAACTTTTTTACAACGACCCCAGCTCTTCCTTCCGCCTCGTTGGAGTGACGGGAACCAACGGCAAGACAACCACATCCATGCTGCTATTTAAAGCGGCGCGTGAACTCGGCATCAGCGCCGGCTGGATCGGAACGCTGGGCTATTACATCAATGACAACCACTACGAAACGCGGCACACAACGCCCGACATCCTGCAGCTCAACGGCATTTTTGCGCAGATGGCGGAGCAGGGGCTGAAGCTTGTTTTCATGGAGGTAAGCTCCCACGCGCTGGCTCTGGACCGCGTTTTCGGCATCGAATTTGACTATTGCCTCTTCACCAACCTTAGCCGCGAACACCTGGACTTCCATCACAACATGGAGGAATATGGCAAAACCAAGCTGAAGCTGTTCGCGGGAACGCTCAGTGGCAAAGCTGTGGGCCTGATCAACACCGATGACAGCTTTGGCAAACGCATTTACGGTGAACTGAAGGCGGAAGGTGCCTACGTGTTCAGCCTCGGCAGTGAAAACGCAGACTTCGTGATTCGCGGCGACGGCAGCCACAACGATTGGGAACAGAGCCGCTTCACGCTGCAATGCAGGGAGGGAATGGTGAACATCCGCTCGCGCCTGATCGGCAAATTCAACGTTGCCAACCTCGCCATGAGCGCCGCGACGCTTAATTTGATGGGCTTTGAGGCGCGACAGATAGAGCAGGCGCTGAACTATGTTCCGCCCGTGCGGGGACGCTTTGAACGGGTCGCAAACAAGCACGGCATCGGCGTTTTCGTTGATTACGCGCATACGCCCGACGCCCTGGAGAATGTGCTCCGCGCCAGCCGTGACCTGCGCCACGAACGCGTTCTCTGCCTCCTCGGCGCTGGCGGCGAACGTGACCACGGCAAGCGTCCGCTGATGCTGAAAGCCGCTCTGCAATTCGCCGACGCCGTCATCATCACCGACGACAACCCCCGCGGCGAAGACCCCGATGCGATCGTCCGCGAAATCGTTACTGGCACGGACATGTGGCTGCCCTGGTGGATTATCCGCGACCGCCGTGAAGCCATTCACGCCATTTTGCGCCTGGCCCGGCCCGGCGACGTCGTTTTGATTTGCGGAAAGGGACACGAGACCTATCAGGAGATAGAGGGCGTGCGGCATCCCTTCGACGATGCCAAAATCGCCGCGGAATTCATGGATTCGGAAACTTTCGGCAAGCAGGCGGAGGACGAACTCAGCCTGCCCGTCGACCGCCTCATGCTGGAACTGCTCTGCGCCGCGAAACCCTCCGAAAACGAAGGCTACAAAGCGCCCTCCTCCTATCACAGGGTTTCCACCGACAGCCGCACCATCAAGCCGGGATCGGTATTCTTTGCCCTGCGCGGGCCAAATTTCGACGGAAACGCCTATCTGGGCGAAATCCTGCGCGACACCAGCAACCTCGGCGTGGGCAGCATCGGCACCAACGGCTGGGACAACTACCTGCGCGCGGAAGAGCCTGTGAACGCAATGGCCATGCTTTGCCGCAAGTATCTGTTGATGTTTTCCGTTTATAAGATAGCGTTGACCGGCAGCACCGGTAAAAGCAGCACCAAAGAGTTTCTGGCAGCCGTTTTCAGCGCCGCCGCGCCAACGCTGAAGACCTTGGCCAATGCCAATAACCTCATAGGCCTTTGCCAGACCATCCTCAATATCCGCCCGAACCAGCGCTATGCCATCTTCGAGCTCGGCACCAACGCCTTCGGCGAAATTGCCGCCCTCAGCGACATCTGCGCTCCAGACGCCGGCATCATTATCAACATCGGCCCTTCGCACCTGGAAAAGCTCATCGACGAGGGGGGCGTCTATCGCGAGAAAACAGCGCTCTTCAACCGTCCTCTGGACATCCGGCTCTTCGATGCCGACGATCCCCGTTTCGAGGCTTATTCTAAACAGGGAAAAGGCGTTGGCCTCTCTGATAAGGCGGATTTCCGCCTCAGCGAGGTGCTTTGCGACGCTCAGGCCTGTCGCTTCAAAGTGAATGGCGAAGCCTACACGATCGCCCATCCCATGCCGCACATGGCCAAAAACGCCGCATTCGCCATCGCCATGGGCAGATGCTGCGGACTATCGGAGGCAACGATCAAAACGGCTTTGGCGGCCCCCGTCAGGCTGGAAATGCGTTTGCAGCGCGAAGACCTTCCCCGCCTGCTGCTTTTGGCGGATTGCTACAACGCAAACCCCGTCTCAATGCGAAGCGCCATAGAATATTGGCATGATATTGAACCAGCACGTCCTCACATAGCCATTTTGGGCGACATGCTGGAACTCGGTCCTGCCGCGGCTGATTATCACGACATGATCGGCGCCATCCTCTGTGACAAGGGCTACGACGCTCTTTATACCGTGGGAGAGCAAGCGCCGCGCTATCATCGGCAGGATTCTCACCTCCAGAACAGGCATTTCAGCAGGGTTGAAGAACTGCTGGAAAGCGGCGTGCTGGCTGGCATTCCCGCGGGAGCTGTGGTGCTGGTGAAAGCCTCGCATTCCATCCACCTCGAAAAACTGCTGCCCCAACTGAGAGGAGAAAGCTAATGCTTTACCATCTGCTCTACCCCCTTTCCCGTTACAGCATTGTATTCAACGTGATGCGCTATATCACCTTCCGTTCCCTCGGCGCTTTCGTTACCGCGCTGCTTTTCACCCTTTTGGCAGGGCCTTCTTTCATCCGATTGCTGAAACGCAAGGCTGCGGTGGAAACCATTGACGCTGACGTTCCCGAAAAGCACCGCGCCAAGGCCGGAACGCCAACGATGGGCGGACTGCTCATCATCTTTGGCCTGCTGATCGCCTCGCTGCTTTGGAACGATCTCACGAACCGCTCCATCATCATGATGTTTCTCACCACGCTGTGGTTGGGCGTATTCGGCTTTCTGGACGATTATCTGAAAAACTTCCTCAAGCTGAAGAAGGGGCTGGTGCCGAAATACAAGCTGTGGGGGCAGGTAAGCGTGGGATTGCTGCTAACCCTTGCCATCTATTACGGCGGCACCGGCGGTGAGGTCACCAATCTCCAGATACCTTTTTTCAAAAACCTCATCATCCCCCTGGGCTGGACTTTCATACCGCTGATGGTTTTCTACATCACGGGCATCTCCAACGCCGTGAACCTCACCGACGGCCTCGATGGCCTCTCAGCGGGCGTGATGATCTTTTCCGCGGTTGGATTGGGCATCATGAGCTATCTGAAGGGAAACTTCAATTCAGCCGCCTATCTGCATCTTGAATTCATACCAACCGCGGGAGAGCTGACGGTCTTCATTGCGGGACTTATCGGCACCCTGATCGGTTTCCTCTGGTTCAATTCCCATCCGGCGGAAGTTTTCATGGGCGACACCGGATCGCTCACATTGGGTGGCATCCTGGCTGTTATCTCCATCCTGCTGAAAGAGCAGATCTATTTTGTCATCATTGGCTTCCTCTTCATATCCGAAACCCTGTCCGTAATCATTCAGCGCACGTGGTTCAAGCATACCAAACGCAGATACGGAGAAGGCAGAAGGGTGTTCCTCTGCGCGCCTATCCACCACCATTTCGAGATGAAGGGCTTGCACGAATCCAAAATCGTGACCCGCTTCTGGATCGTGGCCATCCTCTTGCTGGCGTTGGGGCTCAGCACCATTAAGCTGCGCTAAGGAGAGGTGATAAATGTTTGACGCTTCCCGTAAATACGCAATTCTCGGCTTGGCCCGCAGCGGCATCGCGGCGGCATACAAGATCAGGGAATTGGGCGGAACCGCCTTTCTGAGCGACGCCCAGCCAATTGAGAAGATCAGCGGCGCGGACACCATCGCCAGCGATTTCGACTGCGAATTTGGCGGCCATAGCGACCGCCTCTTCCAATGCGACACATGGATCGTAAGCCCCGGCATACCTTTGAATCTGCCCATCATCGCCAAAGCGCGCGCCAAGGGAATAGAACTCATCAGCGAGATCGAACTCGGTTTCCGCGTCAAGAGTAGTGACAGCAAGGTGGTCGCTGTTAGCGGTTCCAACGGCAAGAGCACCACTGTTTCGCTCATCCACCACATCCTCAAAAACATGGGCTACAACAGCATTCTGGCAGGAAACATCGGCTCCGCTTTCTGCTGCTGGCCCATTGAAAAGCCGGGTATTGATTTCATCGTGCTCGAGGTAAGCAGCTTCCAGCTTGACCTGATCGATAGCTTTCGCCCCGACGTGGCGGTACTTTTGAACATCACGCCCGACCACCTTGACCGCTATGCTTCTTTTGCCGACTACGCCGCCTCAAAAATCCGCTTGTTCACAAATCAGACTCAGACGGACACCGCCGTTATCTGTCTGGATTCGGAACCCGTCGTGGAGCGCCAGCACCTGATCAAATCGCGCCTGCTGCGCTATTCGCTAACGAAAAGCCTGCCCGACTGCGAAGCCTGGCTGAACCGCGACGCTATCCAGATCAGCCTCCGCCACAAACTGCCCATAAACGAACTAAAGATACGCGGCCCCCACAACCATGCCAACGCTATGGCGGCGCTTCTAACCGTGGATGCTCTTACTCACGACCTCTCCCTTGCCATCGAGTCTGCCAAAAGCTTTGAGCCTCTCAGCCACCGCCTCGAGTTTGTTGCCATCATCAACGGAATTTCCTTCTACAACGATTCCAAGGCCACGAACACCGACTCGGTCAGATCAGCCCTCACTTCGTTCGACCAGCCAATCCGTGTGATCATGGGCGGTTCAGACAAGGGTGAGGATTTTTCCGTTCTCACCGAGTTGCTGAAGCAGCGCGCCCGCAAGGTTTACTTAACCGGCGGAACCATGGCAAAAATGCGTGCCGCCTGGAAAGGCAAGCTCGAACTCGACTGCGTGGATGATTTTGAGACCTGCGTTCGTGCAGCGTTTGCCGATTCAGTCCCAGGTGATATCGTTGTCCTCTCCCCCGCGTGTGCCAGCTTTGACCATTTCCGCAACTACGAACACCGCGGCGAGAATTTCAAGGAGATCGTGCACAGGATCAGGAGCGAATATGAAAAAGAATAGGAACACATCCTACATTGTCTCCATCGACAAGACCATTCTAGGCTGCTACCTTGCGCTGCTTGTGATCGGCCTTTTGGTGATGCTGGACATCTCTTCAGTGCAAAGCTCAATGGTTAATTTCTATCGCCACGCCATCTTTGTGCTTATTTCCATATTCGCTGCTATCATTACCCTCTATTTCGTGAAAGTGGACAAACTGCGCCCCCTCAACCGCTGGCTGGTCTATCTGATCATAGGCCTGTTGATGCTGGTCATCTTCACCGGCACGAAAACAAAAGGCGCCGAGCGCTGGTTGATGTTAGGCCCCGTGGGCATTCAACCCAGCACGCTGGCGCGATTGGTGCTGATCCTCTATTTTGCCGGCTATCTGGATACCAAGCAGGACAAGATCAACCTCGCCAATGTGAAGGAACTTGTTATAGAGTTCATCCCGTTGATACTGTACACAACGGTGATTTTCATACTCATCTTCCTTGGCAAGCACCTCAGCACCCTTATCATCTGCGGCGCCACCCTTTTGGGCATGCTCGTCTACGCGGGCTTGCGCAAACGTTTCGTTCTGGGAGTGCTGATGCTGGGCATGATAGCCGGAACCGTGGTCATCACTAAAGGAGATTCCTTCCGCTTCGACCGCATCAACACCTACAAAGTTTATTCGCTACTTATCCCCAACCGCCCCGAGCCGAGCAATTCGCCCGAGGAATATCAGGTGAGGGAAAGCCTCACCGCTCTCACCAGCGGAGGCTTTTTGGGCACAGGCATGGCCCACGGCCGCGCCAAACACTATTTCCTGCCCGAAGCCCGCACCGACTATATCTACACCATCATCGGCGAGGAATTCGGCTTCCTCAGCGCCGCCTTGGTGTTATTGCTGCACGCTTTACTCTTTTTCCGCATCATCAAACTGTCGGAAACACAGGAAAACCGATATCATAAATACCTGATGGCAGGCCTCGGCATGAATATCTTTCTCAACGCCCTCATCAATACAGGCGTGAGTATGTCCATCATCCCCGCCACCGGCAACACGTTGCCCTTCGTTAGTTACGGCGGAACAGCCCTGCTCGTGGATTCTATCTCGATCGGGCTGGTGCTCAATCTCACTGCAAAACGGAGACAGATGTGATATCCCTCCTGCGTCGCTCCTGTCCTTTCAAGTGGACCAGCTTTGGATCGGTTCAGGTATCGATGCCAGATTTGACTGATGGCTTCCTTTTGATTTCATTTATTGCCTGTTATAAGCAGAATGGGCGGAACTTGTGAACACTGCACCAAACACTGGGAAAAATGGCAGCCTGAGCTTTGTATTGGGTTGCGGCGGCACGGGCGGACACATTTTCCCCGCCATCGCCATCGCGCAGCAACTGCAGAAGCTTGGCCATCACACCCTCTTCATCGGCAACCGGAGAGGCATGGAGGAAACGCTGCTAACCGCTGAAGGCTATCCTTTCCACGGCATCCGAGTGCAAAAGCTTTACCGCAAGCTCAGCCTCGCCAATTTGCTCTTTCCGTTCTTGCTTGTGTCCTCCACTTTTGCCTGTGTCAGAGTGCTACGCAAGACCAGGCCCGCGGCTGTGATCTGCACCGGCGGCTTCGTTTCGGGACCCGTTGGCATCGCTGCGGCTTTACTCCGCCTTCCCCTCTATTTTCATGAATGCAACAGCTATCCGGGCATCACCACCAAATATCTGGCCAGATACACCCGCGTCGTTTTCACTGGCTTCAGCGGCACTGCCAAATACCTGCCCAAGGCGAAAGTGTGCACCATCGGCATTCCGTTGCCTAAAAGGGAGGATTTGCCCCAAACCTTCAGCGCAGCAGAATTTGGCCTTACGGAGGACAAGCCGGTATTGCTCGTCACCGGTGGCAGTCAGGGCTCGCTGGCGATCAACAAAGCCGTGGCGGATGCCCTGCCCTACTTAACACAGCAAGGCTGGCAAATTGTATGGCAAACCGGAAAGACCGGCTACGATGAATTCGCGGCACGTTTCAAAAACATCGCCGGAGTGTATATCTTCGCATTTTCACCCCAACTGAAAGATTTTTATAAACTCGCCAGAGTGGCAGTAACCCGTGCTGGCGCGATGACCATCACCGAACTGGTCGAAAACCGTCTGCCCGCCGTGCTGATCCCCCTCCCCACCGCGGCTGAGAACCATCAACACTACAACGCCCTCGAACAGCAGCAAAAAGGCCTTGCCTTGCTGCTGAAGCAAAGCCAGCTCAGTGGAGACACGCTGGCGGAAGCAGTGTTCAAAGTTGACAAAGAGCACGCTGCCTATCTGCTGAACTTGAATCAAACACCGCCCAACACCGCGGCTGAAGACATTGCGCGGGAGATATTGAGCGACCTCAACAAGGAGCAAAACAATGCTGGGAAAAACTAAGAAGATCCATTTAATCGGCATCGGCGGCATCGGCATGAGCGGCATCGCCGAATTCCTGCACAACCAGGGCTTGGAAATCAGCGGTTCCGACCTCAAGAAGACAGACGTCACCCGCCATCTAGAATCGCTTGGCATCAGGATAGAAGAAGGTCACAACCCCGCCCTGGTGAAGGATGTGGATGTGGTGGTAAAATCCTCGGCCGTCAAGGACGACAATCCCGAGGTCAAAGCCGCAAAAACCTTGCGCATACCCCTCATTCGCCGTGCGGAAATGCTGGCAGAGATCACCCGCATGAGCTTCTCCATCGGCATTTCCGGAACCCACGGCAAAACCACAACCACCTCCATGACCGGACTCGTGCTTGAGGCAGCGGGGCTCGAACCCACCATCATTGTAGGCGGAAAGGTGAAAAACTACGGTTCCAACAATGTGATGGGTTCCGGAAAATACATTGTGGTGGAGGCCGACGAATACGACCATTCCTTCCTCTCCCTTTCACCCTGCATCGCCGGCATCACAAACATAGACACAGACCATCTGGATTGTTACCGTAATCTGGATGACATCAAAGGCGCCTTCATCGAATACGCGAACAAAGTGCCCTTTTTCGGCAGCGTCATTGCCTGTCTTGACGACCCAGGTGTGCAGGCCATTCTGCCCAGCATCAACAAGAAGGTCGTTACCTATGGCTTTTCCCGCCAGGCGGACATCCAGGGCAAAAACATCAGCATGAAAGACTTCGTTAGCGAATACGACGTCAGCTACAAAGGCTACCGCCTCGGCCGCGTGAAGATGAATGTAACTGGTCGCCACAATATCCAGAACTCCCTGCAGGCCATCAGCATCGGCCTTGAGCTGGATATCCCCTTCAAGCAAATCCGCGAGGGGCTGATGCAATACAGTGGGGTTTACCGCCGCTTTGAACTCAAAGGCGAGGCTCGCGGCATCACCGTTTACGACGATTATGCCCACCACCCCACCGAAATATCCGCCACCCTCGAGGGATTCAAGGACAGCACCAAACGCCGCATTGTAACCTTGTTCCAACCTCATCTGTATTCCCGCACCAGAGATTTCCACGTGCAGTTCGGAAACGCTTTTTCCTCCTGCGACTGCCTGATTCTGGCGCCGATTTATCCAGCTCGGGAAGAGCCCATCCCCGGTGTTTCCTCCAAACTCATTGCCGACATCGCCGTCCAAAGCGGGCATCCAGACGTTGTGTTGATAGAAAACAACGCCGACATTGTGCCCAAAACCCTCTCCCTGCTTAAGGAAGACGACATTCTCATCACCATGGGAGCCGGCAACATCTGGCAATATGGCGAAGAAATCCTGGCAAAACTGAAAAAACCTGTTGACAAAAACATTAAACCTAAAAAAGTTAGGAACTTAGAGACTTAACACAGGAATGCGCGATACTGCACAAAAGCATACATCATTATGAGAGACAATAAGTTGCCGATCAACCAGAATACCCGCAAAAGAAGGGGAAATAGCCGTTATTTCGTCTATTTCGTCCTGATTTTGCTTGGTCTTGCTGCCCTTGGTTTCGGCGCTTTCCATCTCCTCTCCAGTTTGGATGTGTTGAATGTGCGCAAAATCGAGATAAGCGGCAATTCCGCTGTAGCGGACAGCCTCTTGAGAAGCACTCTGCGGCCCTACATCGGGAAGAACCTCCTCAAAGTGGATAAGGATGAGATCCTGAAGGAAGTTAGCGGCTTTGCCCGCGTGAAGGATGTGAAGGTCCGCCGCAAGCTTTTCAGCACCCTTCAGATCAAGATCACGGAACGCAAAGCCAGTCTGTATGTGAAAAGCCTCGATGGCGACCTCTTTCCCGTGGATGACGAAGGCGTTGTGCTGGAACGCTACGGCAAAGTTTACACGGAAAACCTGCCCTTGGTGAATCTGCTGTTGAACAACTCCAGCCTGAAAAGCGGTTTTAAGCTAAAGAACGCAGCACTGGACAAGGTTTTGGCCACCCACAAAAGGATAATGAAGGAAGCCCCGGAATTCGCGGCCAATGTCTCAGAATACTACACCATCGACAACACGGTCTATATCATCGACGCGCGCAACGGCCTGCGCCTCATCCCCAGCGAAAAGAACCTCGCCAAGCAGCTTTCGCGCTACGAATTCGTGCGTGACAACGGTAACATAAGCCAATCCTCGATCCTGGACCTGCGCACCGACAACCAGGTGGTGGTGAAGGCGGGAAGCTGACATGCGGCAAAACCTGATCACCGCCCTCGACATCGGCTCTGCCAACATCCGCTGCATCCTGGCCCAAGCCAAGGCGAAAGGCCAGTTGGATATCCTCGGCATCGCGGCCACCCCTTCCACCGGCCTTGAAAAAGGCATCGTGAAAGACATCCAGGCCGTGTCCGAAGGCATTAAAAAAGCCCTGAAGGAAGTGCAAACCGCTGCCGGCACCAAACCTGCCAATATCTTCACCAACGTCACCGGAGACCACATCCGCACCCAAATTGGCGACGGACGCATCTCCATCCCCACCTCCAGCCCCAACGAGCCTGGTGAAATCGTGCAGGAACACATGGACCAGGTGATTGCTGACGCCCGCAACAGCGTGAAGATCCAAAAAGGCTTCGAGCGCTCCCAAATCCTCCACGGAATCCCGCAGAGCTTTGTCATCGACGGGCACAACGACATCCGCAATCCCCTGCGTATGACAGGTTTCCACCTCATCACAAAGGTGCTCACCATCTTCGGCGATGTCACCCAACTCCGCAACCTGGCCAAAAGCATTGAACTGGCGGATTACGACATCAGCCCTGATAACTTTGTGCTAAACCACATCGCCATCGCCAATGCTGTGCTCAGCGAGGACGAACGCCGCCTCGGCACCATCCTCATCGACATTGGCGGCGGCACTTGCGACATCAGCCTTTACAACCGCGGCATCCTGGACAAGATACTCGTGATCCCAATGGCCGGCTCCTCCATCACCGAGGACCTCGCCATCGGACTCAAGACCACACTTTCCAACGCCGAATACATCAAGACCAACTATGGCGTGGCCCTCGCCAGCAGCGTCGATCCCGAGACCGAGATCGTCGTGGAGGGCATCAGCGGTCGCGACAGCCAGGTGAAAACGCAGCATCTTGTCAGCCACGTGGTGCAGCACCGTGTGGAGGAAATGCTCTCGATCTGCTATGACCGCCTCAAAAACTCTTACATGCCTGAACTCGTGACCGCGGGCATCGTGCTCACAGGCGGCACAGCCAAACTCCAGATGATAGACGCCGTGGTCAAAAACTCTTTCAACCTGCCTGTGAAAATCGCCCAACCGGACCTAAGCAACCTCAACGGCGATACCGAAATGCTGAAGGACCCGGCCTTCGCCACCTGTGTCGGATTGCTCCGTCACGCTGCCGCCCAGGAACCGGAAAGCAAAGCTCCCGCGCTGCGCCTGGGCACTTTCAAAGCGGGAAAGACCCTGGAAAAAATCAAACAAATATTCAAAGACTTTACAAGTACCTAAAGGGGGAAAACATGATCGAATTTGATGAAAAACCCACTCAAATCGGCACCAACATCAAGATCGTTGGAGTAGGCGGAGCCGGCGGCAACGCTGTGAACACCATGATTGACAATGAACTGTCCGGCGTGGAATTCATCGCCGCAAACACCGACATCAGCGACCTCGTGAAAAGCAAGGCGAAGATGAAGCTCCAACTGGGCAAAAAACTCACCCGTGGGCTTGGAACCGGCGCCAATCCAGACCTCGGCGCACGCGCCGCGGAGGAATCCAAAGACGATATCCGTTCCCACATTGAAGGAGCGGACATGATCTTCATCGCCGCCGGAATGGGAGGCGGGACGGGCACCGGAGCAGCTCCAATAGTTGCCAAGATCGCACGCGACCTCGGCATCCTCACCCTCGGCATCGTGACCATGCCCTTCCCTTTTGAAGGGCAAAAACGCCACAGCAACGCCGAGGAAGGCATCCGCAACATGGCGGAGTTTGTGGACACCCTCATCGTGATTCCCAATTCCAAGCTTTGCGAGATTTACGCCGATCTCACCCTACTGGAGGCTTTCCAGCGCGCCGACAACGTTCTTTTTGAATCCGCCAAAGCCGTTTCCGACATCATCAACGTCAATGGCCTGATGAACCGTGATTTCGCCGACGTGCGCACCGTAATGCAGAACATGGGTTACGCCCTGATGGGCTCCGGCGTGGCCGAGGGCGAAAACCGCGCCGTGAACGCCGCCAAAGCGGCCATCAACAATCCCCTCCTCGCCGACATCAGCCTGCAAGGCTGCCAGGCCCTGTTGATCAACGTCACCGCAGGGTCGGATATCAAGATGAGCGAGTTTGAGGACGTTTCCAGCGTGATCGTGAACGAAACCGGCACCAACGCCAATATCTTTATGGGCTTGGTCATTGATCCCGACCTTGTGGGCAAGGTTTCCGTCACCATCATCGCCACCGGACTGCAAAGCACCGCCCAGATAGTTGATTTCCCCCCGTCCCAACCCGCCCCGCAGCCCAAACAGGCTCCGCAGCAGAAGCCTCAAACTCCCAAGCCAGGCAAATCCGAAGAAGACATTGATGACATCTTCCGTATCCTGAATATAAACCAGCCTTCCAGCCAGGAAGCCGATCCCGATCCACACGGGGAGGAAACCAGGCAGTCAAGTCCCCGCACAGATCTGCCTTCCTTTCTGAAAGCCTTGGATTGAACTTTTCCATCCTTCCTGCTTAGGTCTCTCAACGGACAGCCCTGTCCGAACAAACCGTCGGCACTCCCCCTTGCCGACGGTTTTCTTTTGGGATATTCAAATGGAGCAGGTATAAACGCTATCATTACAACTCCGGAATCCCCGCAAACGGGAGAAGCAATGCCATTTGGCCGTTAAGGCCTTCCTTCATGCTCCAGTCGCGCCTCCCGCATAATCCCCGCATTCGGTGCGAGTATCATGCGGGAGACGTGGGAGGGGGATGGAATCGAGCGCTCAGGGCCTGACTGGTAGGGTATTGCGGTGGCTAAACAGTCATGGAGTTCTTTCAAATGGCTCTCTTTCAAACCGAGTGGGTAGCCCGGAGGGCGACAGAACCGCGGAGATTGATTTCTGTCACCCGCAAGGGGCTTTCCATCTGGTTATTGCCACTGTACGAGGGGCTTGCGCTCCCTCGCTATCGTTATTTCGCCCTACGGGCTTGATTAACTGGATTACCCACTCGGCTTGAAAGAGTGCCAAAGTTAACATCATTCAGCATAGGGATGGGATCGCGCTCAGATGCTATAGATACAAAAAACCCGGAGCACGTCGCCCGGGCTTATAAAAAGTAGCGTTTACCTATTAGGCTCTATTTCATTAAGACGGCTTTCACCTGATAGTTGTCTTTTCCCGTCTGCATCCGAATTTGATAAACCCCGCTGGCCAGAGGCTGACCGCTGCCGTCGCGGCCGTCCCAGCTGATCTGGTGATTTCCAGCTTGCAGATTGCCCAGATCAAAGCGTCTCACTTCCTGACCGCGGTTGTTGTAGATTTTCAGGCTTACTGTACTGTCATTTTTCAGATTGATGGGGATGACCGCGTTGGGATTGAAGGGGTTGGGATAAACAGGTCCGAGACTTGTTGTCTGAGGCGGCTCAGGTATATCATCACCGGGCAGCGAATACTGGATCGAGCTTGGTCCGTAGTAATAATCCTGGCCGTCAAGATCACTGTTTAGCAACCAATAATAATATGTGCCCTCATCCTCCAGATCCTCGTCGGCATAGAAATAACTCACTGTCTGGGAGGTATTTGTGGCAGGAATAAATCCGCTTATAGTGGTGGCCATGGTGAGTTCATTGGTATTGTTTCGCAGGACATAATAACCCCGAACTCCAGTCTCTGAATGTGTGACCCAAGTGAGGTTAATGCAATTGTTCGCGGAGATCGCAGCGGTGAAACTCGACAGTTCGATAGGCACGGTAGGGCCATAGGAGGAGCTGAATATCACAACCCCATTTTCGGCAGTTGGCGCAACGTAAGCCGATGTGGGTCCCCAGGGGCCATATTGCTCTAACTCCACAGTATAAGTTCCATGGTAAACAGTATTAGGTTCAAAACGGTGAGGCGTTGTATACCCGGTATAAACACCATTTCGGTAAATCCGTGCCGCAACCGGAATGAAGGTCTCGGGTGGAATGTAATAGTTGGCGAAAATATCAGTCCAATAAGCATAGCCTGATGCGATCAAAACCACAAGGGCCAGAGAAAGCAGTACTCTTTTCATGGTAACCTCTCGATAGAAGAACTTAACTTCAGTTGCACAATCTTTTTTTTCCAAAAAGCTGTCAAGTTTTAATATTCTATTTCTGTCAATACGTCGATGGAAAATAATCCACAGCCTTAACTCGGTGCTCATCAATTCTTTGGTGGAGTTGAAATATGCCTCCCTTAATGTCCCTTTACATGGATTTAAAGTTTTTCTATGTTGTTACTTCCTGCCATTGACCCCGGGGGTATTAACAGATTGACAGCTCAAGGCCTGTGGATATTTTGGCATTGGGAGAAATGAGATGAATAAGATCGGACTGACGGATACGGACATATTCGCGCTGGTGGATTGCAACAACTTTTATGTGTCCTGCGAACGCGTGTTTGACCCCTCCCTGGAGGGCAAACCGGTGGCCGTGCTGTCCAATAACGACGGCTGCCTCGTCTCCCGCTCCAACGAGGTCAAGGCCCTCAAAATACCCATGGGCGCGCCCAGCTTCAAGCACGAAGCGCTGATCCGCAAACACGGAGGCACGCTGCTTTCCTCAAACTACGCCCTCTACGGCGACATGAGCCGCCGGGTGATGGACGTTCTGGGCAGTTTTACACCGGAACTGGAAATCTATTCCATAGATGAAGCCTTTCTGGGCCTGAACGGCTTTCGCATCCGCGATCTGGAGGCTTACGGACGCAAGATTCGCGACACCGTGCGCAAATGGACAGGCATCCCTGTTTCGGTGGGAATTTCGCGCAGCAAGACCCTGGCCAAGGTGGCAAATCATTACGCCAAGCGCTATTCAGGATACCGGGGCTGCCTGGTGATGTTGGACGACGAGAGGATCCAAAAAGCGCTGGAGCGGCTTCCCGTGGCGAAAATCTGGGGCATCGGCAGGCAATATGACAAGTTTTTGCGCCAGAACAAGATCGAGAACGCCTGGCAGCTCCGCAATGCCCCAGAGAAGTTCATCGACCACTTTTTGACCAGCGTGGGCCATAAAACCGTGCTGGAGCTGCAGGGCTTTTCCTGCATCGACCTGGACGACGCGCCCTCACCCAAACAGAGCATCGTGGTCTCGCGTTCCTTTGGCAAGCAGGTGGCCGACCTCGCTGAACTGGAGGAAGCCGTTTCCACCTACATCACCCGCGGCGCGGAAAAACTCCGTGCCCAACACAGCGTGGCGGGCCATCTGATGGTGTTTCTGAACACCAACCGCTTCAAGGAAGGCCCCCAATACAACAACTCCGCGCAGACCAGCCTCTCCCCGCCCACGGCCTACACTCCGGAACTCATCAAAACCGCGCTGGAACTGCTGCGTGACCTCTATTTGCCCGGCTTTGAATTCAAAAAGGCCGGGGTGATGTTTACCGAAATCATGGACGAGGACGATGTGCCGCTGAACCTGATCGAAACCAACTATCTGGATGACGGGCGCAAAAAGCTGATCGACGCCATCGACAGCATCAACCGCCGTTGCGGGCGAGACACCGTTTTCTTCGCCAGCTCCGGCGTCAACAGGGAATGGCGGATGAAGCGGGCAAGGCTCTCGCCCAGCTACACAACCAGCTGGTCGGACCTGCTTAAAACAAAGTAGCATCATGGCTTACAGCACCATATCGGCACCCCTTTCCTGGCAGCAGAAAATCCGCCGCAGCAACTTCATCTGCTTCCTGCACCCCATCTCCAGCGCTGACGAAGCCCGCAACCTGCTCAGCGCCCACGTTAAAGAATACGCCAACGCCACCCACAACTGCTATGCCTACATCTGCGGGTTCGACCAGGAAACGCAATACCACAGCGACGCCGGAGAACCTCACGGCACCGCTGGAAAGCCAATCCTGAACGCCCTTTTGCGCGCGGACATGACCAACATTATGGCCATCGTAACCCGTTATTACGGAGGCGTGAAACTTGGCGTGCCCGGACTGATCGAAGCCTATGGATCCACCGTGGAAAAAACGCTGGAACTTGCGAAAATAATACCCGCCACCGCTTTCGCGGAGTTCAGTGTGCAGTCTGAATACGGCAGTGTGGATCAGCTTCTCGGCCTGCTGAGGTCGCTGGATGGAAGCGTGGCGAGGGAAAACTGGTCGGAAAAGGCGGAACTGGTGTTGCGTGTGCCCAAAGACAAAGCCGACACCCTGAGGGAATTCCTTGCTGGCCAGGCAGCCCAATCCCGCTTACAATATCAAGAGGAGGATGATTTTGCTTAGAAAAACAACTCACGCTGGGAGTTTTTACCCCCGCTTCGGAGACCAGATCTCCACCCAGATCCAAAGCTGGATAGAAGGACAGCCCTTCTCCTCCAGGGATGAGAATTGCCTGGGGCTTATCGTCCCCCACGCAGGCTACATATATTCCGGGGCCTGCGCCGCGAAGGGCTACCACTATATCAGCCAGCAGCACTTCGACAGCCTGCTGATCCTTCATCCCAGCCATCAGGGAATCCGTTTCGACTGGTCGGTTTCACCTTTCGACCAATATGAAACCCCTCTGGGCAATGTGGAGCAGGACGCGCAACTCTATGAACTGCTTACCCGTAACGCCGAGGACAATTTCAGGGAAAAGCGCCTGCACGAGCTGGAACACTCTATGGAAATCCAACTGCCGCTGATCAAGTATTTCTTTCCCGAAACCCCTGTCTGCCCTGTGATGATTGGGCGTCCCCATCCCGAAGTGGCCCTGCGCCTGGCCAAGCAGATCCGCGAAGCCATCACGGTCAGCGGCAAAAAGGTGGGCATCATTGTCTCCACAGACCTTTCCCACTATTACGATTCCGACCGCGCGGAAAAAATGGATTCACTCATCATCCGCTACATCATGAGCCTGGATGCCGACGCCCTCTGGCAAAGCATCATCTCCAGACGCTGCGAAGCCTGCGGGATCGGCGGCTTGCTAACCCTGATCAACTACGCCAGCGCTTATGAAGATGCCAGAGCCAAGGTGATCGAATACACCCACTCCGGCAAGGTGAGCGGCGACAACCAGCAGGTGGTGGGATATCTCAGCGCCCTCGTCTTCATCTGAGGAGACCGTAATGACAGAATCACAGAAACAAACGCTGTTAAGCCTGGCTCGCAATGCCATCCGCTCCCGCTTTGACAACAGCAAGGTGGAACTTCCCTCTGATGCGGAGTTCCAAGCCAAAAGAGGGCTCTTTGTCACCCTGAATCTGGATGGCGACCTGCGCGGCTGCATCGGGATGATTGAACCCCGCCGGAGCATCGCTGAAGAAGTGGTGGCAATGGCGCGTGCCGCCGCTTTCAGGGATCCGCGCTTCCCTCCCCTGAGCTGGCAGGAATTCGGCCAAATTCAGCTTGAGATATCCATCCTAAGCGAACTGATGCCTGTGAAAGATATTACGGAGATAGTGATCGGCAGAGACGGCCTCCTGCTGACACGTGGATTCCATTCCGGCGTTTTCCTGCCCCAAGTGCCCGTGGAATGGAATTGGGACCTTTCCACCTATCTGACCCAACTCTGCTTTAAAGCCGGCCTGCCTGGCGGAAGCTGGAAAAAGGACGACGCGGAACTGTTCCGCTTTGAGGCTGAGGTCTTTGGCGAAACGCAGATTTTGCCTTGACAAATTGAGCCAGCCCAAATTTTTGGAATCTCAAAGTTAAGAGCGGGAATAGCTCAGTTGGTAGAGCGCAACCTTGCCAAGGTTGATGTCGCGGGTTCGAGTCCCGTTTCCCGCTCCATTTTTTGCAAAGGCGACATAGCCAAGTGGTAAGGCAGAGGTCTGCAAAACCTCCATCCCCGGTTCAAATCCGGGTGTCGCCTCCACCCTTTTCCAGGCCGGAGTGGTGGAATTGGTAGACACAAGGGACTTAAAATCCCTCGGGCTTCGGCTCGTGCCGGTTCAAGTCCGGCCTCTGGTACCAAGCGGGAATAGCTCAGTTGGTAGAGCGCAACCTTGCCAAGGTTGATGTCGCGGGTTCGAGTCCCGTTTCCCGCTCCATCTTTTCCTAAAGAATGACCACCCCTCCCCTGCCAGGCCCTGAATGGGTTTCGCCGCACTCCAACTAACCGAATCTAAGAAACATAAAAGCTTATCGCCAACGGTTTGGAACAAAACTTGCGACCTGCATCCCATAAGTCAATCAATTGCTAAAAGGGAGACAGAAATGAAAAAGCAGTGTTTCGTGATCATGGCATTGTTGCTTTTTGTAATGTGCCTCGGCGCGCAGGAAGTCGCCCTGCGCAAAGCCTGGAAGATGGACTTCAGGGGAATACAGGTCCGCACAGCAGACAATTGCGTGATCTGCATCTGGGAAGACACCGATGCCGGCGATACCGACATCTACGCGCAAAAGTTCAATCACTCGGGAGTGGCGGTGTGGACACAGCCACAGATCATAGTGGGCGAGCCCGGAGTGCAGGAAGCCGTTGCCTGCGTGCCCACCTCCGACAACAATTTCGTGCTGCTCTACCAGCAATCCGGATACGGCTACGAAGCCGGCGTCTGGCTGCAAAAATTCAGTTCCAACGGCCAGTGTCTCTGGGGCGAAAGCGGAGTGTGCATCCGCAACGGCTCTGCCTATCTGGCTAACGCCTGTCTGGTCCCCAACGCCGTGGGCGGAGTTTTTGCCCTCTACCCCCATTCCTCAAACGGTTACGCGGTGATCGGCCAAAACCTGGATAGCTTCGGCAATCAGCTTTGGCCCAGCGGCGGACTCACTCTGGCCAGCAATCCTTACTTTCTCAGCCTCGATGGTGCTGTCAGCGATGGCGAGGGCGGCATCATAATCGACGTAACTCCCTATCAGGGAATCAACACCCTCACCCGCTTTTCCCCACAGGGCACGGTGGTTGGCAACAATCCCCTGCTTCCCGCAGGCGTGTTTCCCGGCGGCCAGTTCTCCATTGTGGAGGACGGCAATGGCAATTACCTGCTCTACGGATACCGAAACGGAGCCCTTATCCTGCAGCGGATGAACAACCAGGGCGAACTGCTCTTACCAGCGGCCGTGCAAACCCATCTCCAGATCGGCTATACCGATTTCAACCCTCCCCGCCTAGAACCGCTTGCTGATGGTGGCCTCATCTTCGCTTGGGAAGTTCTGACCAATGACGACACTAGGGAACTGCGGGCCATCCGACTGGATTCAAACCTCAACTCACTCTGGGGCCCCAGTGGTGTACAAATTGCCAGTGGAGTTTCCCAAAACTGGTTCTACATGGGACTGGACCTCTCCGTAACTGACAGCGGCGAGGCCTGGCTCACCTGGTACGAATCCCTCTCCGGCGAAGTGCCCCACACCCTCAAAGCCCAGTATCTATCACCAACCGGAACCGTTCCCTGGGACGTGGGCGGAATTGCCATCAACGCCGGCGACCCCATGCTCGGCAAGCCTGTAGCGCTGGCTTTCCCGGACCGGGGGATGTTTCTCTGGGCGGACCAACGCGATTCCTATGAATCCCTTCGGCTGCAGGTGATCAGCACTGGCGGAGCCGCTTTCCAGGACCTTGGCGGAGAAGCGCAGGTGACCCGTTTGGTCGGCCTGGCCAATATGTCCGAGGTGATTGCCCTGCAGGACAGGTATCTGGTGCTGTGGACAGACCTCCGCGACAGCTACTATCAGATCTATTACCAGATCTGCGACACGAATATGAATCCCCTGCTGGAACCGGATGGCCGGCCGCTCTGTCCCTCGTTGCAGTTACACTTGACCAATATTCGCACGGTGAGAATGCCGGACAATAGCGTGGCGATACTACTGTACGCTGCCAACTGTGATGGTTCTCAATGGTATCCGCTGCATCTGCAGAGAATCGATGCCGAGGGAAATACCATGTATCCCGGCCATGGCTTGCAGGTCAACGACAACTACAGCATCCAAGACACCCGCATCAGCGCTTGTGGCAATGACATTTACGTGGCCTGGACAGAAGGCGGTTATCCCCAGTATCATTTGATGGGGCAAAAGATATCCAACGGACAAATCCAGTGGGGTCCTTCAGGAAAAGCCCTTTACACCCCTCCCCAGCAGACGTGGTTGGGCGTGGCTGACCTTGTTGAAAACTACGTGGTCTTCAATACTA
>JAAYWB010000038.1 GCA_012516855.1 Candidatus Cloacimonadota bacterium | reverse complement strand
TGTCCAAGTATTGTGGGGATGAGGAAGACCAGGATGGCGATGCCGACCACGACCGGGGTATAGATCCGGGCGAAGCGGGTGATGAATTTTTCCTGCTGCGATTTGCGTGTGCCGGCGTTTTCGATCAGGTTCAGGATGCGGGTTACGGTGCTTTCCGCCTCGCTGCTGGTTACCTTGATCTCCAGTCGGCCGCTGTGGTTCAGGAATCCGGCGAAGATTTCCGCGCCGGGGTTCACGTAAAGCGGCTCTGCCTCGCCGGTGAGGGTGGAAGTGTCAACCGTGCTTTCGCCCTTCAGGATCACGCCGTCGAGAGGGACCCGTTCGCCGGGATTGACGATGATGGTTGCGCCCACCGGCACTTCTCCCAGGCGGGTTTCCACAACTCCGGCAGTGGTTTTGAGGTGGGCCTTATCCAGTTTGAGTGACAGCATGCCGCGGATCGAGCGACGTGAATGCTCCAACGCGCGGGATTCCAACCATTGGCCAAATTCGTAGAGAACCATCACCGCGGCTGCCTCTACATATTCACCCAAAATGACAGCGCCAATTGTAGCTATGCTCATCAGCAGCTGTTCGGAGAAAAGCTGCTTGGAAAGCAGTGATTTGCCGGCGTTGACCAGCACCCGGTGTCCCGCCAGCAGCCACGCGGCCAGACCCAGCCAGGGTTTCAGGACGGATGGCGCCAGTAGTGATCCGGTCATCAACACTAGGGAACCACCTAAAACCAGCCAAAGGGTTGTGTTTCGTTTCACGGAAGCTTCAGCGCCGCTGAGGGTGATGGTCACGCCAGGTTCAATAGTGGCGGCAATGCCGTTCAGTTTTTGCAAAGGCTGGTCGATGGCGGAGTTGTATTGCACCGTCAGCCTGCGGTTCACGAAATCCAGGTTGGCTCTCTGAACCTCAGGCAGCGAGTTGATCTCTGCTTCGAGCTTGCCCGCGCAGCTGGCACAATCGAGGTTTTGGATGTCGTATTCCTGCACGTTCATGGACGCAGTCCCTCGTTGATGTGCTCCAGCGCGATGGCGAAGACCTGCTGCACGTGTTCGTCATCCAGCGAATAATAGATGGTGGTGCCTTCGCGGCGGTATTTCACCAGCCGATGCAGGCGCAGGGTCTTCAACTGGTGTGACACAGCCGATTGTTGCATACCGACCAGCGAAGCCAGGTCCGCCACGCAGAACTCACTCTGGGAAAGGAAATAGAGGATGCGCAGACGGGTATTGTCGGCAAAAACAGCGAAAAACTCGCTCAGGTAGCTGGTGGTCTGTTCATCCGGCAGTCCAGATTTGATGCGGGCCATCTTCTCGTCGGAAATGCCCTTGCACAAACATTTGGCATCCATTTAAACCTCATATATATGAATATATGTTCATATATTGGAAAGGCGCCCTGGTTGTCAAGAACTTATTTCGGATGGACGCTATAACAAGGTTCTTCTCCACAAAATGAACTCGAAACATATAACTCTATACAGCCTGATCTAATAAAGGGGAATGCTAAAGCAACTTTCTGCTTGACACAAAAGCAAAGCTTAGGATTATCTTATCTCATATGTTTGAAAACTTGATTTCACGTAAAACGGTCTTGATCCTGGCCCTCTGTGCGGTTGCTGTGGGTCTTTTTGCCCAGGCAACCTATAGCAGCGAACTGATGCGTGACGCCCTCAACGGCAACGTGGAAGCCCAATATTCCCTTGGTTGGAGCTACTATCACGGCGAAGGCGTGCTGCGTGACCTGCGCGAAGCGGTTAGATGGTATGCCCTGGCTGCAGATCAGGGCCATGCCGACGCCCAGTGCAATCTGGGCTGGTGTTATTACAGAGGCGAGGGTGTTGCCAAAGACGAAACCGAAGCAGCCAGATGGTGGCGTATCTCAGCCCGGAGGGGGAACGCTTTCGCGCAGTATAACCTGGGCTGGTGTTACGACAACGGTTTCGGCCTGCCGCAAAACAAGTTGGAAGCCTTTAAATGGTACCGCGAATCGGCCCGCAAAGGCAATCCCAACGCCCAGTGCAACCTAGGCTACTGCTACTATCTGGGCGAGGGAGTCACTCAGGACCTCGCAGAGGCGGTGCGCTGGTGGAATCTGGCTGCCGAGCAGGGCAATTCCACTGCCATGTACAATCTTGGCATCTGTTATGACAACGGTTTCGGCGTCACCCAGGATTTCCGGGAAGCGGCAAGATGGTATCGCCTCGCGGCTGAAAGCGGGGCGCAGCCTAGCCTTCCAGACCCCGGCAGCGGTGTTCTGGCGGTGCCCGGAGCCATTTCTGAAGACGAACAGACCCTACTTGTGTGGCCTTTGGAAAGTACCGATGGGGAAACTCCTGAGGAACAAACAACGATTCCAGACCGCCCAGAACGAGTCAAACCCAACTGGGATGCCAATCTCAGCGAGATGTACGACCTGGGTGAACAATACTATAAGGGCGACGGGGTGCCCCAGGATGAAATCGAAGCCGTACGCTGGTGGCTGATGGCCGCTGAGGAAGGGGATCCGCGGGCTTTGTATGCACTGGGTGTCGCCTATCTGAATGGGCGCGGGGTGGCCAAAGACGTCAAGGAAGCAGCACGCTGGTACATGATGTCAGCGGAAGCCGGTTATCCCAAAGCCCAAAACACCCTTGGGGTCTGCTATAAGAACGGCACCGGAGTTGATAAGGACGTGGATGAAGCGGTCAAATGGTACCGGCTGGCCGCGCAGCAGGATTACGCCATGGCCCAGAGCAACCTTGGCGTCTGCTATGCCAACGGCGAAGGCGTGGAGCGGGATTACGAGGAAGCCAGTTTTTGGTTCACGCTGGCCGAGGTAAACGGCAACGACACCGCGCAGTCCTACCGGGAAAAGATAGAGAAAAAACTAAGCGAGGAGCAGAAAGCCAGGGTTCAAACCCGGGTGCAGATTTGGCTGGATACCAAGTTCTAAGCTCCTGAGCGGCTTGGAAACAACCGAACGGGACTTGGGGCGGACCTATTTTTCTTCAGCCCTGAGCAGCGTGAAACAGCTGGAGCGGCCGGTTTTCACCTTCAGCACCAATTCCTGATAGGCCTCCGCCACCGGTTCCTGAGGGCTGTGCTCGGCGATAGCCACTCCGCCCGGCAGCAATAATCCACGCTGATAGATCAGGTCGAGGCAGGGATTGAGCAGGTTTTTGGCATAGGGTGGGTCCAGAAAGATCACATCCCATCTGGTATCGGTGCCTTTCAGAAAAGCATCTGCGCGCTTGCGCCAGACGTGGCAATCATCTCCGCAGCCCAGCAACGCCACGTTTTTGAGGATCACAGCCACAGCAGGGGTGGCAAACTCCACCAGGTCAACCCACTCCGCCCCGCGTGACAAAGCTTCCAAGCCATAGAAACCGGTTCCGGCAAAGAGGTCCAGCACCCTTTTTCCCGCCAGATCGGAATAGACATTGAAGATCATAGCCCGGTTGTAAGCGGTGGTGGGCCGGGTGGTTCTGCCATCCACAGTTAAGAGATAGCGACCCTTGTACTTGCCGGTGATGATGCGCAAGAAAAAACCTCAGGAGCGGAGCTTTTTGGGACGGCCCCGCGGAAACTTTAGCGGGATTTCCAGTTGTACCGGCTTTGCCTCAAAATGTGGACATGAAACCACCGTAACGCTCTCCGACTGCTTGCACTTATTGCGGCAGCGCTGGCAAAGCTTGTTGTATTTGGTCTCCGCTTTGGCCGGCATCAGGGTTTGTCTTTGGGCTCCTGCATCTCCAGAATTACTGCCACGAGGTCGCTTAACTTGACGTCGGTGAGCTTCTGGTCCTTGTCAAACCTGCTCAAAAGCGCCATCAGCAAGTCCTTCACCGTGAATTCCCGGGCATCGGGGACCGTTTCGGCCAGGTTCAGTTGGGTCTGCTGTTCAATTTCCTGTAGGATTTGCGTCAAAGCGTCCGTCTCGGCTTCATCCCCGTCCAGCCAATCTTCGTCTTCCTCGATATAGATATCCGCGCCCAAAGAGCCTTCATTCAGCTTTTCCCTGGCCCGGGCCAGGTTTTCAAAACCCTGGTGGTCCAGGATTCTCAGGTAAGCCAGTTCCTCCGGAGTGAAAAGTTTCTCGATGCGGGGGTCATAGCGGTTTGCGGGATCGTTCAGAATACGCTGATGCAGCGCTTCAATGCTTTCCCTCACGGCCGCCGAAGAATCGGTCTGGCTGATCATTTCATAAGCGGACAGGGCCTCAAAAAACTGGTTTTGTTCTTCAAAAAGCTTTGCCAGAGTGATGGTTGGCGCCCAGCCTGAGCTATTGTTCTTCATGTGAACTCCCTTGTTGAATCATCGGCACCAATCTGGACAGGGGCGCATTTGTGTCAATGAAAACCTTTGCCGGGTCAAAGGCGTTGGAAACACATCAAAACCGCTTCCCGTTCCGGGCCAAAGGAAAGGCTTCGGTTTCATGGTCGCCGGGAACGGAAACATCTTGAACGGATCAAAGTCCTTTGGCCGTTAAGGCCCTTTCAAGAATCCCGGATTCGCCTCCCGTATGATGCCCGCATTTGGTGCGAGGATTAGGCGGGAGGCATGGGAGTGGGATGGAAATGAGCGCTCAGGGTCTGACAGACAGGGCATTGAGGTGGGCAAATATGTATGGCTCTTTTTCAAACTGGGTGGGTAAAGCCCAGAGGGGCGCTTTCTGATTGCGCTACAACAGCCGTTTGATTTGAAAGAGAACCCAAAGCATGAAAGGTTTTCCAAGCAGAAAAAACCGTGGGGATCGCCGGGCGGCGTCCCCACGGACTCGGAGGGCATTCTATGTAGGGTCTGTATAGGTCACATTGTTAGGACTATGATTTATGTCAAGCTAAATTTTCCTTTCTCATATTCCCTGTCTTTTAGACGACATATTATCAACTGCTTAACATGGTTTGGCATCAGGGCAGTAAAAAAGCCGGCCTTGAAACCGGCTTAAAAAATCGAATATGCAGGACAGGGAATCCCGTCCGTCAAGTTCTGGGCTCAATCAGAATAGTGTTGTCTGTACCAGGATTCCGCCCTCAGGAGAAGATTATCGATATCCTGAGGTGTAAACATCGAGGAGAGCAAGCCGCGGGCCTGTTCGGCATCGGCTTCGCCGTTGGCGGCTGCCAGCGAATACCAGAAGAAAGCTTCAGTGGCATTCTCCTTGACGCCTTCGCCGAAAGCGTAGCAGTTGCCGATTTCGTACTGGGCGCTTGGATGTCCCTGGTCAGCGGCGCGGAGATACCATTTGGCGCCTTCGGTCATGTCCTTGGGGATCATTTCCCCGCCGAAATAGATCTGGCCAAGCTGATACTGCGCTTCCCGGTGACCAAGTTCGGCCGCGCTGGTGAGCCATTTGATGGCTTCGCCGGCATTGCGTCCGGGTCCGCTGAGATTGGTAAGCGCGATCTGGTAATGGGCTTCGGGATAATTCCTATCCGCCGCGCTGCGATACCACTTGAGGGCTTCTTCGTTGTTTTGGGGCACCCCTTCGCCTTTGGCGTATGCCTGGGCAAGGTTGAACTGGGCAAAAGCGTCACCGGCCGCGGCAGCTTTGGCATACCAGGCAGCGGATTCGGAGGCGTTGGTTTGCACCCCTTCTCCATATTTATAGCAAAAGGCGAGGTCGTTGATGGAGGGGATGTGGTTTTTGTCGGCTGCCTGGCGGAAAATGCGCACGGCGGCTGCTTTATCCTGGTTGACACCGGTGCCGTAATAATAGCAGCGGGCCAGGCTGAACATGGCGTTGAGGTTTCCGCCGCTGGCAGCAAGGTCATACCATTTCACTGCTTCACGCTGGTTTTGGGCTATCCCTTCACCCATGAAAAAGCACACTCCCAAGCTGTATTGGGCTGAGTTCACGTTTTGGTTGGCGGCACGGCGGAACCATTCCACAGCTTGTTGCCTGTTCTTTTCAGTGCCCAAGCCGTTGTAGTAGCAGTAGGCAAGGTTGTTTTGGGCGCCTGGATGGCCTTGGCCGGCAGCAACAGTGTACCATTTGACCGCTTCGGCGAGGTTTACTTCCACGCCAAGGCCGTCCTGGTAACACATGCCAAGCTGAAACTGCCCTTCAGGGTTGCCGCTTTTGGCAGAGGCGACTATCGCTTCGCTGTATGTGACCTGCCCAAGCAGTAGTGCTGAGAGCGTAAGGCACATCAGAGTAAGTATTATATTACGCATGAGGATCCTCCTAATAAGGTTGAGACGAAACTCTTAACAAGGGGCAGATTTCGTCAAGAGAAATTTGTATAACGCTATGGCAGCAGCCTTTTCCACCACTTCAAGATGATCCAGAGCGGTGTTGGCAGAAATTCCTGTGCAAACCAGCCCGTGCCCTGGCCAGATCAGGGCTTTGCGTTGCTTGATGGCCCTGAGGCTCAATTCCGCCAATTCCTGCGAGCCTGGAGGGGCTGCGGCAGGGGCAGCTATTCCTTCCGGCAGAAACAGCTCCAGTTCTGCCAAAGCTTCACGCAGCAAGGCATTTAAGGCACTTTCATCCGCATACAGATTAAGCTGGCTGAGCAGAATGATGCTGTTGGGATGGGCGTGCAACACAACTTTGTCCGCTCGACCGGTTTCCAGGAAATGCTTCTGCAACAGCTTGTGGCAACTCCATTCCGAGGTTGGCCTGGCAGTTTCGGGATAGTGTTTCTCGCTGGAACCGTCTATACGCACCAGCAGCATTTGGGAAAGGGGGTCGCGGGCCATCTGGCGGTAACGGCTGCCGCTGCGCGAGACCAAAAACCAGTTGTGATCAGCACCAAAGAGCTCTTGAGCCTCAGCGCTCACGTTAACGGAAACGTTGCCCGCGTTGGCCTCAGCCCAGCCGTGCAGGTTGATTTGCTCTGCCACAGCGCGCAGTTCTTCGATTTGGCCGGGAATCCGGTTGGCCAAAGCGGCCAGTTTGTCTGTCTTGGCTATTTCTTCTCTCCTTTGGCGCTACGGGAGCGGCAAATCTTTTCCACTTCACGGAAGTTAACCTTTCCGCTGGACATCATCGGGATGTTGTCTATAATGTAAAATTGGCGCGGCACCGCGATGCTGGGAAGCTGCTTCTTGAGCTGTTTCAGCACCTTGTGTTTGTCGAAATTGCCGTTGGCGACGGCTGCCACCACATCTGCTCCCTTGGTGGGATTGGGGATGTCCACCACGCAACAGATCACGTCTTCAGGCAGCAGGTGGCTCAGCACATCCTCCACATTTACCAGCGAGACCATCTCCCCGCCCACTTTCACAAAGCGTTTGAGCCGGCCCCGGTGCCAAAGGAATCCGTCGTTATCGATGATTCCGATGTCGCCGGTGTCGTACCAGCCGTTGCGGATGCGCATGGAAGTTTCTTCGTAATCATTATAATAACCTTCCATTACGAGGTCGCCTTTAACCAGTATTTTTCCTTCCAGGTTGGGGCCGAGGGTCTCACCGGTGTCGATGTCCAGGATGCGCACCTTCACCCCTGGCAGGGGAGGGCCGATGCTGCCAGGCTTGTGGGCTCCCGGCCTGTTCACAGAGATCACCGGCGAGGTTTCTGTTGTGCCATAGCCTTCAAAAATGGTGATGCCGTGCTTCTTCAGGAAGCCATCGTAAACCTTGACCTGAAGTTTGTCTGCTCCGGCAATGGCAAAGCGGATGCTGGCAAAATCGCCTGGCTCCGATTTCTGCAGATAGCCGTAAAAGAAAGAGGGTGTGGCCACCAAATACGTTACCTTATATTTTCGCACCAGAGAGCAGATGGTTTGATACTCCAGCGGATTGGG
>JAAYWB010000037.1 GCA_012516855.1 Candidatus Cloacimonadota bacterium | reverse complement strand
GTGACGGTTACCGTGAACCTTACTTCGTTGGCCGTTCCTGAAATAACGATTAGCAAAAGTGCCAGCGGCGTATTGGTTTCCTGGGAACCGGTGACCAACGCCAACTGCTATCACATCTACCGCGCCACCGATCCCTACGGTGATTACGGCACTCTGCCAATCGCCACGGTTCTGGCTCCACAAACCAGTTGGGAAGACACGGAAATTCTGCCCATGGCCTTCTACAAGGTTGTGGCGGCCCTTGAGGACCTTCCCGCCAAGCAATAGTATCCAAAACATCTACCCGGCCTGTTCCCAAGTGAATGGGCCGGGTTTTACCTCCTCTCCGAAAAGGTTGTGCAAAATAAAATGAAACTTTTGCACCAGAAATTGCAATTCACAACTCATCAAAACATCCCCATTTAAAGGATCGATCATGAGGAAAAGCACCATCTTTGGGCCAATTCTGGCCCTGCTCCTGCTCTCACCCCTGTTTCTGACCGGCCAAAACCTGCCCGGTGGATCAGCCTTCAGCGTCACCCGCTCTGGCAGTGAGGGCATCCAGATCAATTTTCAATTGCCTGACTGGGAGGTCGAGGCCGTTGAACGCGACGGCACCAGTTACTCCCGAATCCGGGTGGACGGCATCCCCAACCTCTTCATCGGCGAAGAGGAGACTCTGCCAATCTTCAGCGCCATGGTGGCCATCCCCGTCCGCGGCGGAGTGAACTTGCGCGTTTCCAACGAAGTTTCCGAGAGCCGCTCCGGCCTCCAGCCAGATTTCGCCACCTCCCTGAACGCGGAGCGCCAGGCCGGGCGCCTGGGTGGAATCCTCTATCCGGAACATGCCGTCCTCATCTCCGAACCCCAGGTGCTGCGCGATTTCCGCGTGGTGAGCCTCAACGTCCATCCCTTCCAGTGGAACAGCGCCACGGGAGAACTGCTCGTGCGGGAAAGCCTCACCCTCAACCTCGATTTTGATGACGGCCCCTCCATCAACGAGACGGTCCCGCCCCTCAGCCTTTCCCCAGCTTTCGAGAAGATCTACCGAGGCCTCATCCTTAACTACGATCAGGCGGCAGGCAGGAATGCCAACTACCACAATCCCCGCCTGCTGGTGATTTACGGTAACTACGGGAATGCAACCTATCAGAGCAAGGTGGATGAATACGTGGCCTGGAAACGCCAGAAGGGCTATCAGGTGGACGCCTTCAGCACTGCAACAGCCGGAACTACCTACACAGAGATAAAAACTTTTATCCAAGGCAGATACGACAACCTTAACACACGCCCGGATTATATCACGATCATCGGGGATGATGCCGGTACCATAGCTGTGCCAACCTACAGCACATACATGGATTACTACTACACTTGGCTGGCTGGCGGAGACAACCTTGGCGACGTGGCCATAGGCAGGATTTCGGTGGATTCAGCCGCGGAAATGGTGGACTACATGGCCAAGATCAACATCCTGGAACGTGACATCAACCCAGACTTGGGAGCCTGGCTGGACCGCATGCTGCTGGTGGGCGACTCCTCCACTTCCGGCATATCCACC
>JAAYWB010000036.1 GCA_012516855.1 Candidatus Cloacimonadota bacterium | reverse complement strand
ATTTTCATTTCATCAATTCCATCAATTCATCAATTCCCTTTCCACGGCCCCTTTTCAACCTCCCCCTCCAGGACCTGGAAGGATGATAGCTATCATATTGATATATATACTAGATAGATATAATATATACTAATATAGTAGGTATTAGTAGTTATATAGGTATTTATATGGTATATATGTAGATACTCGGTAGTATTGTCCTGATAGACCTATTCCTCCCATTATGGGGGGCCGTAGAAAGGGAATTGATGAATTGATGGAATTGATCAAATCGATAGACCGTCTCTCCGGCAGATAGGAAAAAGACGGCTCTCTTTCAAACCGAGTGGATCGCCCGGACACACACTCGATATGAAAAAGAGCCCATTCAATAGCATTCAACCCCCTCAGGCTGTCACATTACATCATGCCAGGCCTCGACCCAGTAGTCTCTTTTCAGATTGCGGATTCTGAAGCGGATACCGGGAATCGCGGTGAATATATTGACGACATCGGCATAAGAATAGAGGTAAAGCGGGCATTTCCTCCGATAGCGGAGCTTTCTCTGCCAGGCAAGGAACCCGCCGGATACGGGGAAACTGAAGAAAGCCTTTTCTTTGAAAAGTCCCATGCTGTGCCGCACGCAGGCTTCGGCATCGGCGATATAATCCATGAAGCCCATCAGGATGAGATAATTATAGCTGCTGCCCGTGACGCTGAAAAAGTCCCTGACCTCAAACTTGCAAACTTCTTGCAAATGCTTTTCCGCCGCCTTTGCCCGGGCCAGTTCGACCATCCCCGGGGCAAAATCTATCCCCGTGACCTCTTTCGCGCCCAGCATCGCGAGGCCGACGGAGTAATGCCCAGGACCGCAGCCCACGTTCAGAACTGTCTTTCCTTCCACAGGCGAACAGGCTTCCAGGGTCAGCTTGAATCTTTCACGGACGCTGCCGCGCAGATAGCGGTTTACCAGACGATGCGGAAGCCCCTTCCCGCTTCCATAGATAGAATCGAACTCATTTGCGTAGGAATCGAAATATCCCGCCGTGACATTCCCCGCTTTTTCTTTATTTGGACGCGTCATAATAATCCCCCATCCTGAGGAATCGGGTGGAACCCATCAGCATTTCGAGCTTGGCCGGGACGCTGGCAAGATTGATGTAGCTTTTGAACTTTCTGTAAGCGTTCATCTCGATGCGCGGATGCCCAGGATCGATCTCGCGCGGATGAATATAGATCGTAAGGGGATACTCGTGCAGCACCTTCCGCGCCATCACGGAGATGAACCATTGGGGGAAAAAGCGCAGATATCCGCCCCCGAACATACTGACCCTGAGGCCAAGCAGCCTGGCCACGGTGATCGGGAATTCGAAAATCCTTCCTCCAGAACAGACAACATAGCCCGGGGCGAGCGACCCGCCAGAGATGCCCCTTCTATCCCGGCGGATGGGCAGGGCGGAAGAGTCATACTCATAACCCGCCTCCAAGAGCCTGTCAAAAAACCACGGAGTGGCTCCCCCGATGGAGAATCCCGGACTGCGCATGCTGCGCACCTTCACTCCGGAGATATCCTCGAGCAAAAGCCGGGACTCGCGCGCGTCCCGGTAAAACTCGTCAGAATCCATCTTGCTGACCTCCCGGTGATACATCCCGTGCGAGGCCACTTCATGCTCCAGTTCTATCGCCCGACGCACCAAGCCCGGATGCCGGCGCGCGATATAGCCCAGAAAGAACATGGTCGCCTTCACCTCTTTGGCTGCCAACAGCTCAAAGTAGCGTTCCAACCCGATCTCCACCCGGGACGGGAGCCGGTCCCAAGCCTCGACCGGCGGAGTTCCCCTCACTCCGATGATGTGATAGAAATCCTCGATATCGATGGTCAAAAACCCGGGGTGTTTCTCTCTTACTGTTTTTCTCATGTAAGCAGTCACTCTTATTCTGCCGTGGGTGTCAAGAAAATAATGCCCAGCGCTGGCTCTCACCACTAACTTCTTCTCTCTTTCGCCATTTTCAGGAAACAAAACAGGAAGAAAACACGAAAGTTTATTTCAAAACATACTCCATGCTATCTCGGTGCTTCCTTAAATGAATTACACGCTCCTCAAAGTGGAACCTTACGTCGAACTCGAAGCTATAACCCGGGCTCAGATTGAAGCCAACGACCTCCCCTGCTGCTCTGTATAAAGGGCCGTCGAAGCCGGGCTTCTGGAATCGGTACCGGGTATGAGCTACTCGACAAGCTGAGGCTAGCGGATAAAAGTGAGCAAAAGAAGCTCATAACGAGTCGGAGCTGTCTGTCCTGAGCGGACAAACACCCCTAACGTCAAAGAAACATAATCAAGAGTAAAAAAGGCTCCTCCAAGGTAAAAAACCGACCGGGAATACCGGAACCGCTACTAGAACCGAGGCCGCCACTTTCCGGTTTGGCTTATTCTCTAACGCTCCATTAAAACACCTTTTAAAGGCAGGCAATAATCAATTCCGGTAACCACCTTTCCTTTTCCTTCCATCCCTTGGGAAGAAGCTGCTGGGAAGATTTCTTTCCGCTCATGATCTTCGAAATTATCGGGTGGTTCGGGCTTCTGCCTGCCGAGCGAGTCTTTTTCATAGAAATTGGCATAGCCATGCCGTGAAGCACGAAACCGACCAGTAATTAACTATATCAAGGCAGCGGAATCATGGAACACGAAATCGCCGAAATGGAAGTTGGTGCTCCATAATGCACCATATCCTTCCACTGAATCATCGAAAAGCGCCCTGACGTTGCGTTCACAGCGCTGAATCCAATAAGGCCAGGAAACACACTCTATGCCCAAGGTATCTTCAAACAATTTGTTCCGGTCCCGCGGATCATTTTTTGGAGGACCGAACCGGGATATGGCAAAATAGCTTGGTCCATCAAATTCTACACATACTGAATTTCCGAGATGAGTGATTTTAAATCAATCCGTCTCCTTCCACATGGAATCTGGTACTCAATTTCCGCATCGGGTAGGGTTTTCTTAATGATTGCAGAGAGTATTACCTCATCCAAACTCATTTTTGTGTTTTGAAAACACTCCGGTAAGGGTAGATTGTAGTATGTTTTGTGGAGCACATTCTCGTCAATCACTTCAATTCCGCCAACATATGTAAATCTCAGGATTAACAACTCGCTGTCGGGTATTCTCAAGATTCTTGGGAGGTCGGAGCGTTTGATGTAGGATCCTACATTTTTATAGCTTTCATCTAGCGAGAATACACCAGATGCACATCGTGAAGCTGCCACAGCTTATTTTCCCCTGATTATAGCCGTTTCCAGATACTCACTCGTCTCCGGGTCCTCACAGAAGATAAAGGTGCCCAGCATCCCCCGGGTGAGGAAGATGCGGTAGCGGTTTTGGAAATAGATGAGGGCCTTATCGCCATTGGAACGGACATAGACCTGCAATTTATCGATATTGTCGGTGATGATGTCCGGATGGCCCACCTTCCAAGTGTCGCCCCGGCGTATAAAATCGCGGCCCCAGACCACTCCCACATAGTCGCTTTCGAAGCCCTGGCAGCCGTAGATGGAGGCGATCCGGTCAAGGTTGTTGCTTTCGCCGCCAAGCCAGTAGGGGGTGTAGTCCTTTTGGGGGTCCATCAGCCAGGGGATGTTTAGGCCGGAATTTTTGTAGATGTCCAGCCCCGAAGACAGGGGATGGCCTATGCGGAGGTTGTCCGGATCGTCGACGGAGCCTTTTTTGCCTTTGGATTCTGTAAAGCTGGCCACCAGGGCGACCCTGTGTTTCATAGCAAGTATGCGCAGTTCGGATATCATGTCATTGATGGAGCTAAAGACCTCAAGCCGGTAGTTATTCATTTTCGGGGCCCGGGCTTGAGAGTGTTCCACAAAGCTATCAACCCAGTCCTGATAAACCTTGCCGCCGCGGCAGCGGACCGGGGAGCCGAGGTTGAGTCTGATAAGATTTTTCCCCACTTGAGCCGCCACTTTTTCGAAGGTGGCGGTGTCGCCCTGTTCCGGGGGATTGAGCAGCTGGGGTTCGTCATGGAAGAAAACCGTCACTGGGGCGCGTTTCATGATAACCCCGATGTTTTCCGCCGAAAACCTTTGGGCCTCGTCACAGACCACGAAGTCGAATTGGTTATCGTGGTATTTCTTGTCCGCAAGGCCGATCTGATACATGGGTACCGAACTGAAGAGCAGAGCGTTAGCTGCGCCAGGGCCGGCGTTGTTGAAGCATTTTCTAAGGATTGCCACCAGGCGGTTATTGCGGAAGGCCATCACGCTGGATTTGTTGGCGCCAATGGTCTTAAGCAGCAGTTGGGCTGCCAGAAGGGTCTTTCCGGTTCCTGGACGGCCTTCGACCAAGAAACAGGCTTCTTCGCCTGAAGCGACCTTTTCCAAAATGTCCTCCACAATCAGGCGCTGTACCTGTGTTAGACCCATACCTTTGTCATAAAGGGCTTTTTGGATATTATTTCTGATGTCTTTGGCGTGGCGGCGGAAGAAATCGAAAAAAAAGCCAGTGTGTGCAAACCCACCTTTCGTGAAACTTTGCAGTTCAGCAGCACCCAAATCGCAGGGGAGGAGTTCGGAGAATAGGTATTCCCGGAGTTCCTTCCTTTCCTCAGTGTAGAACAGCCGAGCTTCTCGGGTGAAATCAGTGAATTCAGCAGACTCAGCCACCGGCTGGTATTTCATCCCTAGGTTGTGAGCCACGGCGATAGCCCGCCATTCGTAGGCCTCTCCCAGGGAACTGAACATCATCATCTTTCCCCGGTAGTTTAGGGCTTGTTCGCTGGGGTGCTGGGCCCGGCCTTCGCGGGGCACGACAAGTAGTTGCTGACCCGGAACTTGTTTCACGGAACTCCATTGCTTCAGTTCGATAATGAGAGCTTTTGGTTTGGACTTTGTTCCTCCCAGCAACACCAGGTCCAGCCGCTCAGCACCGATAGGAATTTGAAGCTCAAGGATGGCTGGAAGGGCGTCGAATTCGGGATCGGACATCAGGTCAAGCATATAGCCTGTGGAATTGAGCCAGGAATTGACCAAAGCCTCGGAAGGCTTGCCGAATTCCGAAACGAAGCAGTCCACCAGAAATTTCTCGAAATTCCCGGAAGCCCGGATGGACTTCAATTCTCCCACAGTTCCAAAGTACATTGCGTTCATTGAGGCGCTCCTTATTTTATGATGAATCGCAGAAATGGCAGCTATAAGAATTTGTCAAGCTCATACTTTCCCCTGCGCATTCTGAAAACCATCCTTAATATGCTTCATTGACAATCGTAACCAGTTTTCCGGAAAAACAAACCCGCTTAGCCAAGAGTTTTTCGATCGAATCGTTTAAGTGGACAGTCTTGCCGGAGTCGAAATCCCCGCGTCGCTCTACTCTGGCGAGTTTTCTGGAATCGGCATCCATCTTCCGGCGCGTCCGCATAAAGGCGAAGCGGAGAATCAAAATTCAGCTTGACACCAAAACAGCCGCCCAGAAAATGACCGTCAGTTTATAAAGCGGTGCAAAGGCCGCTGGCTTTGATCATAGAATTGCCTTTGTAAGGACGAATAGCTACGGAAGTTAGCTATTTTTTTTGACACAAAAAGAGTGTGTAAAGGAAGCAAGATGGAGTATTACCGTCCGCAAGTTGAAGAAATTGCCCGCCGGATTTGCCTGGAGCAGCATCTGGCGCTGTACGACCTGGATGAAAAGATGTCCGGCAAGGGCCGCATCATCACGGTTTACCTCACCAAGATCGGCGGGGTGACCCTGGACGAGTGCGCCCGGTTCAGCCGCGCCTTGGGTGCGGAACTGGAGGAATTTGACCTGATTCCGGACCGCTATTTTCTGGAAGTGTCGTCACCCGGGCTGGAGCGTCCCCTGAAGCTGAAAAGCCACTGGGTGAGCGCCATCAACGAAAAGGTGGCGGTGCAATGGACCGAGGGAGAGCAGAAGAGATCTGCCTTGGGCACGCTGGTCGAGGTAAATCAGGACAACGTGGTCCTGGACGACCGGGGCAGCCGGGTGGAAATTGAGCTGAAAGCGATTTCCCGGGCCAAAACAGTCTATCTAGCCTCACCGAAGAGGGAGGAGCAATAATGAACGCTAACATACTTGACGCGGTGGTGAAGCTTGCCGCCATCAAGCAACTGGACAAGGAAGTCATCCAGGAAATGATAATGGAGGCGATCCACACTACGCTGAGCAAGAAGCTGGAGCCGGAAAACGAACTGGAAATCTTTGTTGAAGAAAGCAGCAACACCATCAAGGCCCACTATCTTTGCCAGGTGGTAGAAACCGAGAGCAGGCTGGGAGAAATCTCGCTGGAGGAAGCAAGGAAGCAGTTCGGCAGGGCCACCCAACTGGGGGATTTCGTTCCGCAGGTGATGGCCATGCACGAATTTGAGCCCAAACTGATCAAGACCGCCCAGAAAGCGATCCAAGACAAGATACGCCAGCTCGAGGAAGAAAAGATCCAGAACGACTTCAACAAGCAGAAGCACACCATTGCGAGCGGCAAGATCAAGACCATCGACGACACCGGCGGCTACCGCATAGATATCAGCTACACGGACGCCCTGCTGCCGGCCGACGAGCAGGTGGAAAACGAGTATTACCGTGTGGGCGACAACATCAAGGCCTACGTGACAAACATCCGCAACCACCATTCAAATGTGACGATAATCCTCTCGCGCACGAACCCGGAATTCGTGAAAAAACTCTTCGAGACGGAAATCCCCGAAGTTTACGACGGCACGATAAAGATATTGAAAATCGTGCGGGAACCAGGCATCCGCACCAAGGTGGAACTGATGAGCACAGACCCGAAGCTGGACCCCGTGGCCGTTTGCGTCGGCCCGCGCGGAGCCCGCATCGACAGCATCCGCAAAGAACTGCGCGGAGAACAGATCGACATCGTGGTGCATGATGAAGACCCCGAAAAGATGATAGAACGGGCCCTGGGCGTGGAAAAGGTGAAGCGCGTGATAATCGAGCGCAACCGCTCCGCAAGCGTTATCGTGGAAGAGCCGGACAAGGTGGTCGCCATCGGCAAGGGCGGCAAAAACGTGAAACTAGCCACCAAACTCACCGGAATGAAAATCGACATCTACACTCAAGAAGAATTTGAGGAAAAGATGGCCAAGGAACGCCGCACCGTCAGCCACGTCACCGACCTGGACGGCGTGACCCCTAAAATCGCCGAGGTCCTGCGCCAATCTGGCTACACCTCCGTTCAGGATATCTACGCCGCCTCGGTGGATGAGCTTTGCAACCTGGAGGGGGTGGGACAGAAAACCGCCGAACGGCTCAAGGAAGCCGCCAAATTATTCTGATGCCGAACAAGAACAGCCACGCGGAACACGTGCCACAGCGGACCTGTGTGGTCTGCCGCGCCAAAAGGGAGGCGAAGGAACTGCTCAGTTTCTTCGTGCTGCCCCAGGGCATCGTGTTCGATCCACGGCGCCGGGTGCAGAGACGCAAACATTACGTCTGCCAGGGTCCGGATTGCCTGCGCGGGCTGGACAAATGGAAACGGAACCATCTGAAACGCAGATTCAAACTGCGTTCGGAAGCCATATTCGCTTCCGCGGGGAAAAACTGATGGAAGCCGAACTCACCCGCAAAATCATCAACCTGATGCAGTTTGCCAGGAAAGCTGGGAAACTGATCGCGGGAACGGACGCCTGCCTGCGGGAGCTTAATTCCCGGGGCCTGAGGCTGATAGTCATCGCCTCGGACACCGCGGAACGCTCCGTCGCCCGGATGGAAGCCGCAGCGCGGCTGGCCCTGGGGAACACCGGCGTCACACGCATTAGCAGCCAGCTGGAGCTGAGCGCCGCCCTGGGCGTGCCCATCACAGGGATTTACGGAATAACTGACAAACAATTTGCCACCCGGATGCTGGAATATCACAGCGGCATCGCCAAAGTGGAGGAACCAAGTGCAAATAAGAGTACATGAACTGGCCAAAGAACTGAAGATCAGCACCATGGCGCTGAGGAAACACCTTACCGACCTTAACGTAATCGTGAAAAGCCACATGAGCCTCGTGGACGAGGAAGTGGCGGACCTGATCCGCAGGAAATACAACGAGCAGATGGACGCGGAAAAGAGAGCGGAAAAGGAAAGGAAGCGTGTCATGGAAATGCGCCAGGCGGCCAAGACCGCCAAGGCAGAACCTGCCCCGGAAGCGCCGGAGGAGGTCGCAGAGGAAGCCCCGACCAAGCCAGCGAAAGAAAAGAAAAGCCGCAAGAAAGCCGAGAAAAAACCGGAACCCCTGCCAGAAACTCCAGAGACGACAGAGCCAGAACAGGAAAAAGAAGCGCTGGAAGCCCCCATTCAGCCGGAAAAGTATGTTCCGCCCACCCGGGAGGCACCCAAGCACCGCGTTATCGTTCCTTACACCCAAGCCACCCCGGTTCAGCCCCGGAGCAAGCCGGCGCGCGCCAAATCCTCCCAGGTCGGACATGAAGAAAAAAGCGAAACCCGGTCCCGGGTGGAATCCAGAAAGCGGTCTGAAGAACCACGCAGGAAGCAGGAACCTGTGGAGCCTATCCCTCCAGTCGGCCCTATGAAGGAGTCCGAAGGGAAGAAGTTCGGCAAGAGCAAGGTCAGCCATGAAGATCTGGGCGAAAAGAGCCGCCACAAAAGGGCCATCATGGGCACCTCCAAAAAGTCCAAGCATAAGGATGTCCAGCTCGTGGAAGCCGACGAAGCCGAAATTTCCCGCAATATCAAGAAAGTTTTGCAGAAGACTGGAAAGAAGAAAAAATACCATCGCGAAGCCCAACAGGTGGAAGACGGCAGCGACAGCCCGGCCGTCATCCGCGAATTCACCTCCGTGAGCGAACTGGCCAAGATCCTGAATGTTTCAGCGGCCGAGATCATCAGCAAGTTTTTCGCCATGGGCCAGTTGGTCACGATAAACCAGCGTCTGGACCGCGATTCGCTGGAAATGGTCTGCGATGAGTTCAAAGTACCATTCAGCTTTGAAGATGAGTACGGCACTGACGTTCTGGAAGGGAACAAAGATTTGTACGCTGAAGTGGAAGAAGAACCCCGGCCGCCCGTGGTGACCATTATGGGACACGTTGACCACGGCAAGACCTCGATTCTGGACTACATCCGCAACACAAACATCGTGGCGGGGGAATCCGGAGGCATCACCCAGCACATCGGCGCCTATCAGATCGAGATCAACAAGAACAAGATCACCTTCCTGGACACGCCCGGCCACGAAGCCTTCACCGCCATGCGGGCCAGGGGGGCGAACATTACCGACATCGCCGTGATCGTGGTGGCGGCCAACGAAGGCTTGAAACCCCAGACCCGCGAGGCCATCGACCACGCCAAAGCCGCCGGGGTGAACCTGATCATCGCCATCAACAAGATCGACCTGCCGGACGCCAACGTGGACCGCGTTGTCGCGCAGTTGCTGGAATACGGCGTTTTGCTGGAGCAGTACGGGGGAGAGGTGCCCTGGTGCAAAACCTCTGTGGTTACCGGGGAAGGCATCCTGAACCTGATCGAACTTATCCTGCTCACTTCGGAACTGATGGAACTCAAAGCCCGCCGGAAAATGCCGGGCCTGGCTGTGGTTATCGAAGCCGCCAAAGACACCCGCATGGGTTCAGTGGCCACCATCCTCGTACAGGAAGGCACCCTGAGCAAGGGGGACATCATCGTTTGCGGCGCCACCCATGGCAGAATCCGCAAAATTGAGAACGAACGCGGCCAGGACATAAAAATCCTTAATCCCTCAGATGTTGGCAGGATTTACGGTCTTAACGAGGCTCCGAAGGCCGGCGACTTCCTCAATCAGGTGGACAACGAAAAAACCGCCCGCAGCATCAGCTCCGAACGGAACCAGATCCGCCTTGAACGCGAGAAATTCCAAAACAAATCCTCGCTGCAGAATATCTTCGCCCGCATCAAGGAAGAAGCTATCAACGAGCTCAATATCATCCTGAAAACTGATACCGACGGCTCCGCCGAAGCCCTGGCTGATTCGCTGGAGAAGCTTTCCAACGAAGAAGTGCAGGTGAACATCATCCACAAGAGCGTGGGCGGCATCAATGAGGCGGACGTTAGCTTGGCCTCGGCCTCCAACGCAGTCATTTTGGGCTTCCACGTCAGGGCCTGCCATCTCGCCCGCAAACTGGCGGAGGAAGAAGGGGTGGAAATCAAACTGTATCAGGTGATCTACGATACCATCGAAGACGTACGCCATTCGCTCGAGGGAATGCTCAAACCCACAATCGAAGAGTCCGTAATCGGCTCCGCCACCGTTCGCCAGGTCTTCAAGATCAAGAAAGTGGGCACCGTCGCCGGCTGCCAGGTGGACCGTGGAGTGATCAAAAGGGGCTGCAAAGTGCGCCTTTTCCGCAACGACGTGCAGGTGACGGAAGACGACCTGTCCTCGCTGAAACACTACGCCGACGACGTGGCTGAAGTGAAGGCGGGAACGGAGTGTGGCCTTTCCCTGGCCAATTTCTCCGATATCAAGGAAGGCGACGTTTTGGAATGTTATGTGCTTGAAGAGGTGGCCAAGAAACTCTGATGAAATCACACCGAATACCCCGTTTGCAGGAAGAGCTGAAAAAGCTTTTCAACATCGCCATCAGCCAGAAAATGCGGGACCCCGCGCTGGACTGGGTGACTATTACGGATGTGGTCTTGTCCAAAGACCTCAGGTATGCCAAGATATACTTTTCTCATTACAACAACCCCGCTACTCACGACAGCATCAGGGCACAACTGATCAAGACGTCGGGGTTCCTAAAAAAACAGATCGCAGGAGCACAGATCATGAGAACGATTCCCGAGCTGACCTTCTTCTATGACGAGACAGAGGACAGGGCCGAGGCGGTAGAAGTTTTGCTGGCCTCACTCAAGCAGAGATACGACGACGATGATGATGCTTATGACCCAGATATAGACTTGGAAGACTATCTGGACGATGATGACATTTACGACGTGGACGAAGACGAGGAACTCTACAACGAGTTCATCCAGGAAGAAGAGGAAGAGGAAGAGGAAAAGGACCAATAAACCCGCCGGCCCCTGAACCCAGAGCGGTCCCCGCGGAAGCGTGCTCCGGATGGGGCTGTGGGACAAGAGTGGGGCTGATGTGGGGAACATCAAAATGAAAAATTCCCAGAAATTGCACGATAAACTGCTAGCCCAACTGATACCAGGCCGGAAAGTGGGCATCATGTCCCACGTTGAACCGGACGGTGACGGCTTCGCGGCCAGTCTGGCCTTGCAACTGATCCTAAAGGACAGGGGCCTTGAAAGCGAAATCATCGTGGACCAGGATTCGCATCTGGAACGCTTCGCTTTCCTGATGGAGGGAGCTTCGGTCCTCACTTACCATGAGGGCATGAGCTACGATCTGCTGATTGTGCTGGATTGCAACAGCTACAGTCGGGTGGACGAACGCACAGGCCTCATCCGGGATGCCAGCCACGTGATCCTTATTGACCATCACGTTCCGGAGAACGGCATTATCAAAACTGATTACAGCTTTGTGGATACCTCCGCGGCTTCTGCCGGGGCGATAGTTTTCAGGGCTCTGCAAAGCGAAATAGCCGCCTTGCCGGAGGCTTTGAGGATCGCGGTGGCCAACTGCATCTATGTAACGATCATCAACGACACCAACAACTTTATCAATGCCAACACAAATGCCGAGGTTTTCCGCATCGCGGCGGAACTCTGTGAATTGGGCATCTCTCCCGCACAGCTTTACAAGGAATATTTCCTCAATCACGGAGCCCTGGAGATGCGCTACATCGGCGAAGTTCTTTCCACTATCGAGCTGCACAACGATGGTCGCGTCCTCTATATGTATTCCACTCTGGAAATGCAGGCCCGCAACAAGCTCACCGCCGACTCGATCATGAACATCACCCGCTGGGTGCAGGGTGTTCGCGATATCGACATCATTGCCTACCTGAGGGAAGAGAAGCCCGGCGAATACAGGCTCAGCCTGCGTTCCCCCAGATTCGACGTTAACTCCGTTGCCGTCGCCTATGGAGGCGGAGGTCACGTGAGCGCTTCCGGGGCCAACTTGCGCGGTGATCTGGACTCGCTCAAGGCCGAATTGCTGGGCAATTTGGACCGGACTTTGCGCAATCTACCTGCGAATGCCTGAACCGAGAGGATTCCTGCTGATCGACAAACCGTCAGGCTGCAGCTCCTTCGACGTAGTGCGCGGACTGCGAAAGCTGACCGGGATCAGGAGGATAGGACATACCGGTACCCTTGATCCTTTAGCTACCGGGCTGCTAATCTGCGCGCTTGGCTCCGTCACCCGACTTTGCGGATACCTTGAGGCGGAGGATAAGACCTATTCAGCCACTCTGAGACTGGGCAGCCAGACCAACACCGGCGATACAGAGGGAGATTTCGTGCGTCAAGATGGCCCCATCCCGGACAAGCTGGACGAAGCCTTTCTGCATGAACGGGTGCTTGGGCTGAAGGAACTGAGCCCTCCGCAGCATTCGGCGCTGAAAGTGAATGGCCGGCCGGCTTATGACTACGCCCGCAAGGGTGAAAAGCTGGACCTTGCCCCGCGGCCCGTCCGAATCAGTAAATTCGGCGTCTTGAACTACGATCCCCCCGATTTGACCTATGTTTGCCGTGTTTCCAAGGGGACCTATATCCGCAGCTTGAGTGAATATATCGCCGGCTGTATAGGCACAGTGGGACACACGGTCGCCTTGCGGAGAGAGGCCATCGGAGCGGTTGATCTGTCAGAGGCCTGGCAACTGGACGAGCTCACGCCGGAGAATTATCAGGCTGCTTTCCACCCGCCCCGAAATCTGTTCACGGGCTTTGAATTCTACCAACCGCGGGATGCCGAACTTGCCGCGCTGAGGAACGGACAGGGTATTGGCAGCGAAGGCAAGGACACGGACCGCATCCTACTGCTGGACGGCAATGACACATTGCTTGGTGTGGCCAAACGAAGCTCAGGCTTTGTCCAGCCCGTCATAAACCTCAGGTGACTTTATGAAAGGCAGCGTTTTAAGCATCGGAAATTTCGACGGACTGCATCTGGGCCACCGCAAGCTGCTGGGCGAGCTGACCGCACTGGCTCGCCGGCTCAAGCTCAGAAGCGTGGTGATCACCTATGACAACCATCCCTCCCAGGTGCTTGATCGTGACCTGCATCCCCTCTTGCTGCTGCCTCCGCAGCAGAAAGCCAGAATGCTGAAAGAACTGGGGGTGGATGAGGTGGCGCTGCTCCATTTTGATGAAGAACTTTCCCGGGTATCCGCGGAAGACTTTCTTCGCGACCAGATCGTCGGCCTTTTTGAGCCCACAGCTCTGGTGCTGGGTTATGATTCCCATTTTGGCCATCAGCGGAGGGGCGACTACGCTTTTTTACAGGAACAGCAAACCCTCTACGGCTATCAGTTGCATTACGTGGAGCCGCTTCAAAACGGCGACCGGGTGGTTAGTAGCACCCTGATCCGGGAAATACTCATCCAGGGCGATCTGGTCGGGGCAAACCGATTGCTCGGAGCCCCCTATACCATTTATGGCAAGGTGGTAAGCGGTTCCGCCCTGGGGCGCGACCTGGGCTTTCCCACAGCCAACCTGCGTTTGGAGGAAGCCCGGCAGATTCTGCCAAAGAACGGGGTCTATCTCAGCCGGGTGCGTCTGGGCGGGGAAAGTTTTTTTGGATTGACAAATATTGGCTCCAGCCCAACTTTGAAACACAGCGGAATTGTGGCGGTGGAAACCCATATTCTGGATTTTGACCGTCAGATCTACGGTGTTCCGCTTAAAGTGGAATTGCTGCGCTATTTCAGGGAGGAAAAGATGTTCACAGGAACCAACGCCTTGCGGGAGGCCATGCTTCAGGATCTGGCCCAGGCCAGGGAACTGGTCGCGGAGGGGAAGCTGTGAAATACGGTCTGATCCTCGCCCTGAGTGTCCTCTACAGCATGTCCTTCGCCCTGGGGATCCTTCCCGGCAGCGGACAGGACGTTTGGCCTGCCGCCGAAAGGGAATACAACTTTGCCTATCACCAAGGCAGCGACGACTATCATTTTTACGGCTCCAATATCTGGGCGGTCCGCTTCAATTTCGCGGAGGTCTATCCAGCCAACTACAACAGCGAATTCCAAGTTACCAAGGCGCTGCTTTGGCTGCCTCAAACAGGGGATTCGGTGCGGGTGGAATTGTTTTCGGACTATTATGGAGGCCCGGGAGCCAGCCTGGCTTGGGCTAAGGTGCCTGTGAACTCAAATCAGGTAGAGGTTCCTTTCTCGAATCCCGTGCAGGGTGATTCCCTGTGGCTGGTGGTAACCTATGCCACCAATTTCGCCAACCGCTTTGTGGCAGCTTCCGCCGGAGGGGGCGAGCACAGCTATTACTGGAACACAAACAGCATCAACCCCTATTTCCAAAGCCTGGCCACGGCAGGCTTCAACGCGGAACTGCTCTTTGGCCTGGCGGGGGATTTTGTGCTCAGCAACTTTGATCTGGAACTCGTGGATTTCGACCTGGAGGGCGATCTCCAGCCCCGGCAGCAAACCGGCCCGGGATTCACGCTCTACAACCATTCCGACCTCACCGTGAGCGGCGCGACCGTGACCGTAACGGTCAATTCGCCGGGAAACACCTTCACCCGGGCAGACACCATCGCCATCAGCGAACCGATCCCGCCCCGCTCAGAATATGTGTTCGGCCCCCAAAGCCCCGGATACTCCGAACACCAGTTTAGCCTTCCTGACCAGCCAATGCAGCTTAAGGTCCGCGCTGTGGCACGCGCTTTGGCGGATACCCTGGCGGCAGGCAACAACCTGATCTTGCTGAACCGCTTCAGCTTCGCTGACCCTTATCCCATCTGGCTGGCGGAGAATTTCCTGCGCGAGGGCGGTTCGGCCCAGATCACCACCAACCAGGATCCTTTCTCTTTTCCAGACATCCATATATTGAACTATTTCCCCATCCTCAGCGACTCCCTGGCCAACGTGGCCGCGCAAATCAGGTTCAACTGGTACAGCTTCAACACCCTGCCCCGCACTGCGGTAAACGGGGATTTGCGCCTGAACGGGTTTTCGTCGGGTTACGGCACTCAGTATGAACAGCACTGCCTGGCCGCGCGGGACCTTAAATCATTCGTGTCGGCCTCGGAATGCCGGTTTGAGCACATTGCACAGAATGACCTGCTCAGCGGGGAACTGACCCTTGCCAACGACAATACCCTGCTCTACAACATCGCCACCGAGTATAACCTGATCAATTCCACCCGCCTGAGCGTGGGGCTCTTCAAAAAAGTCATCTTTGACGGCGCCGAGCGCTTCGTGATCGACCGCTGGATAACCCACGGAGCCCCTCTGAGCGGCCCTCTGGGCCAGGGCGAAGAATTTAGGCTGAACTTCAACCTGTCACTCAGCGACCTTTCCCTGGACGAACTGGCCCAAAACTACCGCCTCTACTACTGGCTGCAGCTTTCCGGCGGCGGCAGGATTCTCTATTCCGCCTATAGTGATTTCACCAATGTGGTTGCCGTCCAGGACGAGGTCCAGCCGGCCCCTGTGCTGAGAGTGAGCCCCAATCCGCTCAGAGGCGACGGCTGGCTGAAAATCAGCCTGGACAAGGGACAGAAACTGGGCCGGGTGAGAATCTACAACCTGCGCGGACAGAAGATTCTGGACCTGGAAGGCAACAAAGCGGAACTGACTTTGGCTGGAAGCGAATTTCCCGCCTCGGGGGTTTACCTGCTCCGGGTTCAGGTCCCCCTGCCAGAGGGCGGAACAACCACCGTTAATAAAAGGATAAACATTATAAAGTGAGCCCAAATGACTGATCACATCGACATCTCAGAATTAAAGGAATATCTCGGCAAAGAGATCCAAGGCTTCTATCTGGTGGCTGAAAAGGAACTGCGCGACGGCAGGAACGACCAGTATCTGCGCCTGCGTTTGCAGGACCGCAGCGGCACCATCGCCGGCAACGTCTGGAAAGACGCCAAAAACATCAGCGAATCTTTCTCCGCGGGCGATGTGGTGCACGTTAAGGCATTGGTGAACAGCTACAAGGAGCAAATCCAGCTAAACGTTTCCCAAATCCGTTTTGCCGACCACTCCGAATACCGGCTCGAGGATTTCGTAACCCGCAGCAAAAAGGATCCGGACACTTTGGCGGAGCAGTTCTTCGCTTTTGTGGACAAAGTGGAGAACATCTGGCTGCACAAACTGCTGCAAGCCGTCTTTGGCGACAAGGAAATCTTCTCTCGGTTTCTGGAAGCCCCCGCGGCCAAAAGTTGGCATCACAACTATATGCATGGGCTCATCGAACACACGGTGTCCGTTGCCACCCTCTGCGATTTTGTTTCGGTGATGTATCCCGTGAACCGCGACCTTTTGCTCACGGGGGCTTTGCTGCACGACTTTGGCAAGATTTTCGAATACAACACCATGCCAGCGATAGATTTCACAGAAGTGGGACGCCTGATCGGACACCTCAGCCTCAGCGACCAGTATATCTGCGAACAAGCCAGGATGATAGCCGGTTTCCCGGATGAAATCCTGCTCAATTTGCGCCACATGATCCTGGCCCATCACGGGGAATACGAAAAAGCCTCCGTGCGCCTGCCCCAGACCATTGAAGCGCTGGTTCTGCATCTCTGCGACAATCTGGACGCCCAGAGCGTGGGTGTGGCCCAGATGCTGGAAGCTGCCCCGGAAAACGCTGTCTGGAGCGAATACGACAAGCTGAACAACCGCTATTACCACCTCACCAAGATCTGAGGATGTTTCAAACCTCGGTATTGGTGAGCGGTTCTAAGGGCAACGCCATCCTTGTGCGCACAGGCGAAGCGGCGTTGTTGCTGGATTCCGGCGTTGCCGCCAGGAACATCCTTGCGGCTCTTGATTCTCTGGGCGTTGGACACAACGAGCTTCAGGGCGTGATTGTGAGCCATGAGCATTCTGACCATACCCGTGGAGTGGGGGCTCTAGCCCGCAAGCTGAGAATCCCGCTCTACATCAATGAAGGCACTCTGGACCAGTGCAAAAGCCGCCTCGGAGATATTCCCGCCGGGGTCATACAATTCGAAACCGGCAGCAGCTTCAGCATCCGTGATCTGGTTATCCATCCTTTCTCCTCACCCCACGACGCCGCGGACAGCTGCAACTTCACCTTTACCCGGGCTGGCGACGAGGAGCGCAAACTGGGCGTGGCCACCGATCTGGGATTTCCTTCCACGCTGACCCTGAACAAGCTGAAACGCTGCACCACCCTTGTTTTGGAGAGCAACCACGATGAGCGGATGCTGATGGACGGGCCTTATGACTGGGCTTTGAAACAGCGCATCAAAAGCAACATCGGACATCTTTCCAACCTCCAGGCCGTTGGCATGGTGAGCCAGGTGATGCATCACGGGCTCCAAAACCTTGTCCTGGCCCATCTCAGCGAGACCAACAACGATCCTCAGCTTGCCCTGGAGACCATGCGCAACTATCTGGAAACCGTTCGCAGCGACATCCGGCTGCTGGTGGCCGGGCAGAACGGACACCCCCCCCTGCTGGATATTTAACCGATAAATTAACTTTCCAAGTCCTTGATAGCGCGTGGGCAACAATGTTGTTTAGCGCACCAGGATTTTCGCCAGCACAACCTCCAGGTCCGCGTTCTTCAGATTCTTTCTCCAATGCGCCCTCAGCCGCAACTGAGGCACCAGCCTGCTGTCGCCGCAGAGGAGGTAGGACTCGCTGTCCGGGCACTTTTGCTTGAGGAAATCCCCGAGGTCGTTATAGAGCTGCTCCGCTCTGCTCCTGTCTTCCAGCCTTACCCCGTAAGGCGGGTTGGAGATCACGCAGCGGCCGCTTTCCCGTTCGAGATCCTGAAAGCGTGAGGTTCGCAGTTCAACTTTGTCCCCACCCGGCAGCAAGGCCAGGTTTTCCTTCGCGGTCTGAATGTTCCGGGCGTTCATGTCCGAGCCTTTTAACAATCCTTCAGGCAGGGGGCGAATCTCCGAGTCAGCTTCATTTTTGACCTTCTTCATCAATTCCGGATGGTGGTCCGGCAAAAACTGGTATCCGCTGTCACGCCTGAGAAACGCCGCCGGAATCCTGCAAAAGCTCATCAAAGCCTCAGCCAGGATGGTCCCGCTGCCGCACATGGGGTCCAGCAATTTTCTGCCACCATCCCAGCCTGACAATCTGACCATCGCCGCGGCCAGGGTTTCCTGCAATGGCGCAGCCCCGGCGGCTTTGCGGTAGCCGCGTTTGTGCATGCTCACGCCGGTGAGGTCAAGCGAAATGGCGGCCCGGTCTGCGTGAATGTGGAGGTTAAAATTCACCGGAGCCAGCCTGGTGCTGAAATCCGGCCGCCGCCCTGTTTTATCTCTGAAGCTGTCGCAGATGGCGTCTTTGAGCACTTGCCCCGCGTAGAGCGAGTGCCTGATCTTGCTGGAACTCACGTTGGCCTGGATCCCAAAACTGGTGTCCACAGGGAACAGAGCGGCCCAATCAATCAGGTCCCGCGCTTTGCGGTAAAGCAGCTTTTCGTCGGGACAGGCAAAGGATGTCAGCGGCGCCAGCACCCTCTGAACCAGCCTGGAAGTGTACAGCACGCGGTAAAGGGTTTCCTGATCACAACAGAAATATAGCCCTCGGGGCACATCCCGGCTCACGTCGGCCCCCAGTTCGCCCAATTCCGCAGCCGCGTGGCGTTCCAAACTTCCCGCTACAATGGCGAAATAGCTTCCCTTGTCCTGATATGTGAATCTTTTCATCGGGCCAGTGGGACGGACAGAGCCAGGCTGTCAATCAAAATCGTTTGGTTTCTGAAAATCACTGGCCGGAAATCCCGCTGAAGAGCGCAGCGAAGCTGTCTGGCCGTTAAGGCCCTTTCACAAATTCCGGATGTGCCTCCCGCACGATGCCCGCATTTAGTGCGAGGATTTGGCGGGAGGCGGGGGAGGGGGATGGGCAAGAGGGCTAAGGGTGCGGCAGACAGGACATGGCGGTTGGAAAACATATCTGGCTCTTTTACGAAGCAAGTAGCGGCGAAAATCCAATCTGATAGCGGTCAGGAAGGCTTTATCCATCCTGATTGAAATGAGCAGGAAACTATCGGATTTGTTGCCGATATCCAGCTTTGCAGACCAAGGGACGGCAGAATCCATCGGCGGATGAGGCTGGAATTATTTCTACAAGAGGAAGCGGGGCGGAAGAAAAATTTATTGACAGCATTAAAAGGGGCGATAAAATGACATTATGAATAAAAGTCCGTATTCGCACCGTTTGTTTTCAGGACCCAACACTCTGGTGTTTCGCCCGGCGCAACGGAGCGCATACTTTGTCAAAACACAGCCAAGCGCAATTCTTGGAAGGAGATAGAGAATGAATAGATTTTTGTTGGTTTTGGCCGTGATGTTGAGCGCAATCGCTCTCTTCGCGCAGACCGGGATTCCGGTTGACCAGGGAACCCCGGAGCTTTCACCGGAGATTCTGGAGCTTATTGCCAGAAACAATTCCCAGACGAGGAGCTTTTCTTTCAATTTCGACTCGTCGCCATATAACCTTCCGGACGCCATTGACATCGACGATCCGGACACAGGTTTGTTTTTGGAGGATGTGGCCTGGACCAAAGATTTCACCAGGCACATAGATAATCCGGAAAGCATAGCCCTGACGCTTTCATTTTTATACCCTTCCACTCGCTTCACGATAACCCAGCCGGACCCGGGCAATCCGCTCAAGCTGCAGTTTGTTCCTATAACAGCCAACTGGTATGGTTCGGAATCCCTGGTTTTGGTGGCAACCGACCCGATCAGCAGCACAGAAGTGATGGCGGTGATCCGCGTAAACGTTACACCAGTTCCTGATCCTCCCGTCTGGAGCGGTTTGCCGGATGGCAACATCTTCGTGACCAACGAAGAAACGGTGTTGCAGATAGAGTTTCAGGACTATGTGAGCTGCATCGACTCGGCCGATCCCACCAACTTTGACCTCAGCGTTCTGTTTGCCGATTTTCCCATAACCGTGACCCAGGAACCGCCCGGCACGGGTTCTTTGGTCACTTTCACGCCCCATCTGGACTACAACGGCATGGCGACCTACGAAATCACAGCCGTGGACAGGCTTTCGAACGCCTACAGCAGCCAGACCATATATATCAACGTGTTGGGGGTAAACGACCCGCCGGAGATAGACTCCTGGCAACCTGTAGAACTTACCCAGAATATCGACCAGGGCGCTTTGCTGGCCTTTTCCGTGACCGCGTCAGACGTTGAAAACGACGAACTGACCTACACCTGGACCCACAGCGGCATCCACAACGGCGTGCCTTTCTCCGATGTGGTTTCCACCACATCCAGTCTGGACTGGCAGTTTAACATCCCTGGCACACAGAGCATTAGCTGTGAGGTTTCTGACGGCCAAGCCACAGACAGCGTTGTCTGGAGCGTGATCGTGCGCCCAAACGGGCCGTTGTTCAATCCCCCGGGCGGCACCTACACCAGCGGGATCAGCGTTACGCTCGCTCCCCCGGCAGGTTTTGAAGGGGCCGTGATCTATTTCACAACGGATGGCAACGATCCAACGGAAACATCTGAGGTATATACTGCTCCAATCGCGGTTGACGCCCTTCCGAACGCGGAAAACGAAGTGGCCATCAAGGCTTTCTTCACTTATCCGGGTTTTCCGCCTTCACAGATAGAGAGTGAAAGCTACCGGATCACCGGAACCCTTCCCGAGCCGGGATTCATGCCACTGGGCGGGCTTTTCTATGCTCCGGTGGAAGTTACTCTGAGCAACGCCAACCCGGCTGCCGTGATCTACTACACGCTTAACGGCAACGATCCCAGCCCCGGAATGCCGGGCACCCTGGAATACGAACTGCCGATCCAGGTTGGAGCGGAAACAACCGTCACCATCAAAGCTTTGGCCACAAGGGAAGGCTGGATGAACAGCACGGTGGCTTCACAAACCTATATCGTGACAGGCACGGTGCAGATTGATAGCCACACCATGACGCCTCCGCCGCTTCCGGAAGGGGAGTTTTATCTCATCGACCAGGGCCAGTATCTGGCAGTTGAGATTGGCGGACTGAGCGTTACCCCGGCCAGCGCGACAGTTTATTACACTCTTGACAACAGCCTGCCCGGCCCGGGCAACCCCAGCGCGCAAGTCTATACAAGCGGACAGCAGATCCAACTCACAAACCCCACTTGGATCACCTTCAAGGCCTACCTCGATGACTGGCAGGCCAGCGATACTTACAGCTATTACTACGATGTGCGCGCCAAAACGGTTTTACTTGACTATGCCAACGGCACGGTGTTCGATCCCGCACCGGGATACAGCACCACGCCGGTTTCCGTGAGCATCAGCTCTTCCACCCTGCCCTCCGGCGCGGCTGTTTACTACACGCTTGACGGCAGCGATCCTGACCCCGCTACCTCGCAGATTTACTCCGGACCCATCCTGATCGAGGAAACCACCACCATCAAGGCGCTGGCCCAATATCCAGGCCTCTATCCCAGCGACATCCAAACCGGTTTGTTCACTATCACAGGCACCGTTGCCGCTCCTGTTTTCGATCCCCTGCCGGGAAGCTTTTCCTCTGCGATCCAGCTAAACATGAGCTCCAGCACGCCCGACGCGGCGATCTATTACAGCCTGGACGGCAGCGAACCGGCTCCAAATGCCACAGGGTCCTTCCTCTATGAAGGCCCGGTCGATTTGGGCAACGGACTGCACCAGGTGTGGGCCCGCGCTTTCAAAGAATTCTGGGACCCCAGCACAATCACGGAAGGAACCTGCGGCATCGGCATCCTGCCCGCTCCCGAATTTGACCTCGCTGAAGGCCTGTACTGGGATCCGATCGTTGTGCATCTCAGCGTTCCCGGCGCGCCAGCCGCTTCCATACATTATACAACCGACGGCTCGAACCCCACTGAGTTTTCCACCTTGTACAATCCAGGCACAGGAATCCCCATAGGGCTTCAAACCAGTTACAATATCAAGGCCATCGCCGTACAGGCTGGCTGGATCAACAGCGCTGTTACCCAGCGAGCTTATCAGGTTACCGGAACCGTGACCACGCCGGCTTTCACACCCGATGGCGGTACCTATTCCGTTTCCACTACTGTCGCCATCACTTCCTATCCCGCGGATGCCGTGATCAGGTACACCCTGGATGGCGGTGAACCCAGCTTGGAAAACGGAACCACTTATGAAGGGCCGATCCTGATCAACAGCAGCGCCACACTCAAGGCCAGGGCTTTCCGCGATGATTGGAGGCCCTCGGAAATCTATGGGGCCATCTACACTATCATCGGCAACATCGCCAACCCAGTGTTCACGCCTGGCGCCGGAACCTATACCAGCCCTGTGGATGTTTACATTTCAGTCAATCCGCCAGACGCCACCATCTATTACACAACCGACGGCTCGGAGCCCAGCCTGAGCAACGGAACCGCTTATGTGACCGGTAATCCAGTGCACGTGGCGCAGGATATGTTGCTGCGGGCCAAGGCCTATAAAAGCGGCTGGAATCCCAGCGAGATCACGAACGCGCAGTACTACATCACCGGAACGGTGAGCGCGCCGGTTTTTGATCCGCCCTCCGGCCAGTATGCTTCAGCTCAAGCCGTATCCCTGACAGCAGTTCCGGCAACCGCGCAGATCATCTACACCCTCGACGGCACCACGCCTTCCCTGGGCAACGGGACGGTTTATGAAAACCCGATAAACGTTTCAGCCAATACCATCATCCGCGCTTTCGCCTGGCTGGAAGGCTGGGAACCCTCAGCAGTCTCCACAGCTTCCTATGTGATCAACGGCCCAGTTGGCCTGCCCATCATCAACCCGGCTGCCGGATATTACAATACGCCTCAAACCGTGAGCATCAGCGTGATCCCGGCCGCGGCTACCATCCGTTACACACTGGATGGCAGCGAACCCACATTGGACAACGGTTTCACCTACAGTGCGCCATTCCCGATCCAAGGTCACACGGTGGTGAAAGCCTACGCCTACAGGGAAAATTGGCTGGATTCAGCCGTGGCTACAGCTGAGTACTTTTTCGTGGTGAGCAATCCTGTGATCACGCCTCCCGGCGGCAGCTTCGCCTCAGCGCAAACGATCTCGATGAGCGTGGGCACAGCAGGAGCAAGCATCCGCTACACCTTGGACGGCACAAACCCCACTCCGGAATACGGTGACTTGTATGTGGGACAATTTGAGCTGACTTCCAGCGCCACTATCAAAGCAATCGCCTACCGCAGTAACTGGATAAATTCAAACATCGTTTCCCAAAGCTATGTGATTAACGGGCCAGTCTCAGACCCCATGTTCTCTGTGGCATCCGGTGATTTCAGCGCTCCCTTCAGTGTGAGCATCACCACCCTGCCTGCCGGTTCCACCATCTATTACACCACCGACGGCACCGAACCCAGCGAAACGAACGGACTGGTTTACGGCAGTCCCCTCCAAATCCAGCAAAACACGGTCCTGAAAGCCCGGGCCTACCGCGCGAACTGGCTCCCCTCCAATGTAAGCAGTGCAGAGTACAATTTCTTCGTAAGCCCGGTGAGCATAGTTCCCAACGGCGGAACCTTCACTTCAAGTCAAAACGTGACACTGAGTACCGTCACTCCTGACGCGCAGATCCACTACACTCTGGACGGCACCAATCCTGTGCCGGGAAGCAGTCCGGTTTACGACCCCTTGATCCCTATCCTGGTGGATCACGACCTGGTGCTCAAAACTATGGCAACCAAAACCAACTGGTATTCTTCCGCCATCACTAGCGCGACCTTCGATATCAACCTCCCGCTGCCTGATGTGGCTACGCCTGTGATCCAGCCCCCAAGTGGAGTTTACAACACCGCCCAGACGGTGACTATCACAACCGCCACACCTGAGGCGACTTTGGTTTACACCACTAACGGCACCGACCCCTCCCTGGATAACGGAACCCATTACACCGGTAGCTTCACCGTTTCAAACAACGTGACCATCAAAGCCCGTGGCTTCAAGGACGGTTATGACCCATCGCCGATCGCCACCGTCCAGTATGTGATCGTAATCCCGATCGAGACGGTCGAAACCCCCGTTTTCAGCCCTCCCGCCGGTATTTACAACGAACCGGTGCAGGTAGCGATTAGCACCCAAACCCCAGAGGCCAGCATCCGCTATACCTTGGACGGCACTGAGCCCTCAGAAACTGTGGGCAACCTCTATATGGGCCCAGTGAACATTTCCCAGACCACCACGATCAAGGCCATCGCCTTTAAAACGGGTATGAACACTTCGCTGATCTCCAATGCCAGCTATGTGATCAATATCATCATTCCGGAAGTGGCGGCGCCGATGTTCTCCCATCCCTCCGGAACCTATTACCAGCCTATTAACCTGAGCATATCCACGACCACAGAGAACGCTCAGATCCGCTATACAACAGACGGCACGCTGCCTTCCCCCACTCACGGGACAGTTTATCAGAGCCCGATCCACATTTCCTCTGACACCAACCTCTTCATTCAGGCCATTGCCTACCGAGACGGCTGGAACTCCAGCCCTGTGGTCTCTGCGAGTTACACTGTCACCGGCACTGTGGCAGATGTGAGCTTCGCTCCCGGCGGTGGCATCTACACCCAGGCCACACCGGTGGTCCTAACTACCTCAACAGCAGGAGCGACCATTCATTATACCACCAATGGCAGCGAACCGAATGAAGGCTCGGCTGTTTACACAACGGCGATTGTGGTGCAGTTGAACAGCACGGTAACCATCAAGGCCAAAGCTTACAAAGCTGGCTGGCAACCGAGCGCCACCACTCAGGAAACCTATACGGTCACAGGCCAGGTTATCATCACGCCTCCCATCTTCAGCCTTAGCGCCGGAGTTTACACCACTCCGCAGACCGTCTCGATCAACAATCCCATACCCGCTGACGCCACCATCCGCTACACCACCGACGGCAGCGATCCCACCACTACATCTGAGATTTACAACGGCCCGATCAATCTGGGTTTGAATCAGACAGTCACGCTGAAAGCCAGGGCCTTTAGAGAAAACTGGATCCCCAGCCCGCTCTACAGCGCCACCTATGTGATGACCGGACAGGTGACCCTGCCCGCGGCGCTCTTCACTCCACCTGCCGGCACCTATCAAACAGCCCAGACCGTGACTATCAATCCGCCTCTGCTGCCAACGGACGCCACTCTGCGCTATACCCTGGACGGCAGCGAGCCCAGCCAGTTCTCGCCAGCTTACATCACTCCGATCCAGTTGGGTCTGAACAGCACCACAACCATCAAGGTGAAAGGCTTCCGTGACAACTGGATTCCAAGCGCCCCAGCGACCGCCACTTATGTGATAACAGGTCAGGCGACCTTCCAAACCCCGGTGTTCTCACCCGCGCCAGGGGTTTACACCACTGCCCAGCAGATCACGGTCAACGGCACTGTTCCATCCGACGCGGTGATCCGCTATACCATCGACGGCAATGATCCCACAGAACTTTCCCCTCAGTACACCGCTCCGATCAACCTGTCCCTGGGAACCTCGCTAACCTTGAAAGTGAGGGCTTTCAAGGCCAACTGGACGCCCAGCGAGATACACACCGGAAACTACACCACAACAGGTGCCGTGACCATCACTCTGCCTGTCTTCACTCCCAACCCTGGGCTGTATACATCGCCGCAGGCTGTGGTGATCAACACCACCACCATCCCGGCTGGCGCGACCCTGCGCTACACCCTGGACGGCAGCGACCCGAACGAAAGTTCGCCGGTTTACAGCAATCCCATACAGGTGGGCAATGGCCAAAGTGTGACAATCAGGGTGCGTGCTTACGCCGCGAACTGGCAACCCAGCCAGATCCACACTGGCGTCTTCACTGTCACCGGTCAGGTCTCGATTGCCGAACCGGTCTTTACTCCGCCTGCTGGAACCTATCAGACCGCGCAGGTTGTTACACTGAACACAATCACAACACCGGCCGGAGCTACACTGCGCTACACTCTGGATGGAACTGAACCCACGTCGAGTTCGCAGATCTACACCACAGCCATCCAACTGGCCCTGGGTTCCATGACCACGATCAAGGTGAAGGCTTATCTCAACAACTGGCTACCCAGCCCAACTTACACAGCTATCTACAACATCACCGGCGCGTTGAATATCGCCGAACCGGTTTTCACACCCGCGGCTGGAATATATCAAACTGCCCAGTCTGTGGTGATCAACACCACCACCAGCCCGGCGGGAGGAACGGTACGCTACACTACCGACGGCAGCACTCCCACGGCATCTTCGCCAATCTACACTACTCCGATTGTTGTTCCTCTCAATACCACCACGACAGTGAAAGCAATGGCCTTTCTCACCGGCTGGGCTCCAAGCCAGGTTTACACGGCCGTCTATACCGTAACTGGCCAGGTGCAATTGCCAGCCCAGGTCTTCACTCCGGCTGCCGGAACTTACCAGACGGCACAGAGCATCACCCTGAACACGAACACAACCCCTGCCGGGGCAACGCTCCGCTACACTTTGGATGGTTCTGTGCCCACAGAGAACTCGCCTGCCTACACTGCGCCGATAAATCTGCCTTTGAACAGCACCACCACCATTAGTGTGAAAGCGTTCAAGGCCAACTGGACGCCAAGCACAACAGCGACCGCGACCTATGTTATCACCGGACAGGTGGTGTTCCAAACCCCAATATTCACTCCACCCGAAGGGATTTATCAAACTGCCCAAAGCATAGCGGTTGCTGCCACGATCCCATCTGACGCGACCATCCGCTACACCATGGACGGCACTGAACCCACCAGTTCTTCCAGTATTTACACAGGCCCGATCAACCTGCCTCTGAACAGCACAACCACCCTGAAAGTGAAAGCCTTCAAGACAAACTGGACCGCCAGTGCAACCCAAACAGCCACCTATACCATCACGGGCCAGGCGAGCATCCAGACGCCGGTGTTCAGTCCCTCGCCCGGCACATATCAGACGGCACAAAGCGTGAGCATCAACAACATAACTATTCCCACCGGGGCGCAGATCCGCTACACTCTGGACGGCAGCGAGCCAACTGAGACATCCCAAATCTATACCCAGCCCATTCAACTGGCAATGAACAACAGCTACGAGATTCGTGCCAGGGCGTTTGCGGTCCACTGGGTCCCCAGCCAGACCTATGTTGGCTATTATACCATCACAGGTGCTGTCACTATCCCGGACCCGGTGTTCACTCCTGCTGCAGGAACCTATACATCGAATATCGCGGTTGTCCTGAATACCCAGACAAACCCTGCCGGAGCGACTCTCCGCTATAGCCTGGATGGCAGTGAACCCACTGAATCAAGCCCGGCTTACACGCAACCGATAGAGCTGACAGCCCCGGCTAATGTAACCATTAAAGTAAAGGCTTACAAGAATGACTGGCTTCCCAGCCAAACATATTCTGCCCAATACTTCCTCACCGGTCAGATGCAATTGATGCCTCCCTATCTAAGTCCCGCGCCGGGTGTTTTCACCGAAACCATCAGCGTCACGTCTGTGGGAGGAACCAATCCCAGCGGAGGAACGATTCGCTTCACGACGGACGGTTCCACCCCGACAGAATCCTCTCCGGTCTTTGACGAGCCTGTAAGCATTGGACTGAACTCAATCGATTTCACGATCACGATCCGCGCCTTCAAGGAAGGCTGGATCCCCAGCGAACCCTGGACGGGAGTCTATAGCGTAACTGGACATGTGCAACTGCCGCAAGTGATGTTCAGTCCGGAGCCCGGAACCTACCAGTCGGCTCAGAGCGTCACCCTGGCTGCGGCAACTCTGCCTGCGAATGCCACCATCCGCTACACCACCGACGGAACCGAGCCCACAGAGAATTCCGCGGCTTACACAGCTCCGATCACCCTGCCGCAAAATGCCACCTCCACCCTCAAAGCCAGGGGATTTGCCGACGGCTGGATTCCCTCCGAAACCCAAACAGCGGTTTACACCATCACCGGAACCGTTTCCCCGCCGGTGTTTTCACCTCCGGGAGGAACTTTCGGTGCGCCGGTCTTTGTGGTGATCTCATCTCCCACCGAGGATTCCGAGATCCGCTACACCACCGACGGTAGCGAACCCACGGCTGAATCAGCCCTCTACACCGAGCCTGTGATAGTGCCCAACTTCGCGCAGAACATGGTGATCTCGGCCCGGGCATTCAAAGCCGACTGGACCCCTAGCCCTGTGGCCAGCGCCACTTACTCCATCTTCTCGGCGCCGATCGATGTGCGCGGATTCACCTACGCTGGTTACATCAGGGTGCTGTGGAACCTACCCGATGCTGGCAAAGGCCTGGATGGCTTCAACGTTTACCGCCGCAAACTGACGGAATCAGGCTTCACTAAAATCAATACTTCTCTGGTGAATACTCAAGTGGATGGAAACTATTATTACGATGACTACAGCATCGAAATGGAAGTTTCCTACGAATATTACGTGACCGCTGTGTATGGCGGGACTGAAAGCCCGGCTAGCGCATCTACGGTGGAATACTATCAGTCTCAGGACCTGGATATCAGCGACGCCTCATACGCCTGGCCAAATCCAGCAACCGACCAGACCGAAATCGTGGTTATCCTCAACCGCAACAACAATGTGACCCTCACCGTCTCGATCTACGATTTTGCCGGAAAGAAGGTCCAAACTATCACTGAACCGTCCCAGAACTCAAATCAGATCAGGATTCCCTGGAATCTCAAGAACATCTCCGGCGCCAAAGTCGGCCGGGGAACCTATTTTGCCCGCGTTGTAGCTAATGACGGCGTGAACAGGTCTGAACACGTGATCAAGATCGCGGTCAAATAAGGAGGCAAAGATGAAAACGATAAAGATAATGAACTACATCCTGCCCGTTGTGCTGCTCGTGCTTGCGGCTACGCCCATCGCGGCCCAGGAGATGAACAATTCACTTTTGGCCTATTCCCGCATGGGAGTCGGAGCCCGCGTTATAGCCATGGGCGAAGCCGGATCTACCGTAACCAACGATATCGTGTCTGGCTACTGGAACCCGGCCGGGCTAACGCGGATGAAGGATTTCGAGCTGGGCACCATGGTCAATTTGGACATGGGCTACAACCGCAGCCACAACTACGCTTCCTTCGGAAACCGCTTCAGATTCGGCGCTCTGGCGCTATCCTGGGTGAACGCCAACGTTCTAGACATTGACGGCTACGATGAAAACGAAAATCCCACCGGCACCTTCTCAGACAGCGAAAACAACTTCACCCTCAGCTATGCCAACAGCATTGGTGATTTCAGTTTTGGCTTTGGCCCCAAGTTCTATCTGAGCACCCTGGAAGGCGAATCGATCTACGGATACGGAGTGGACTTCGGCGCGAAGTATGACATCAACCAGTATCTGGAAATCGGGGCGATGGCCCGCGACCTGTATGGCGAATTCGACGGCGCCACAATGCCTTACCAGATTTCGGCCGGCCTGGCGGCTTATCCCCTGAAGGGCTTAACCCTGGCAGCCGATGCCAAAATGGAAAAGGACGAAGACCCCTACTTCTGTTTCGGAGCCGAGTATTGGACCTCGATCGGCAGAGATCCGGAGGCGGATTCAAAGCTGTCTGTCGTCTCCGTGAGCGAGCAAAGTTCATGGGAGGAAACGCTTTCCACCCTGCAAACCGGATTACGGCTGGGCTACAACCGCGGCCGGCTTTCCGCCGGGACTGGGATAAAGCTGCGCAACTTCCAGCTGGACTATGTGTTCCGCTACAATAACCACGAGGTTTTCGGCAATGACCACATTCTGTCCCTCATCCTGAGGTTCTGACCAAATGGGAGCGGTGATGAAAAAAACAGCGATCATTCTGCTGCTGGTCGGCATGGCAGCCCTGGCTTTCGGCCAGATCAGGTCTCCGGGCTCGCGCTACGCGCAGGAGGGCCTGGAATATTATCAGCGTGGCGAATACAACCGGGCCATCCGTGAATTCCTAAGCGCGGACCGCTCCGCTGACGGCAGGGTCCCGGAATACCATTACTGGCTGGGAAGGCTGCACATTGCCGTTGCGGATACCGCCAGCGCGATGCGGTGGTTCGACAAATACCTTGATTCCGGAGATAAGCAGTATCAATCCCAGGTTGACAATTATCTACGGATAGTGCAGCGCCAGAAAAAGATATTCAGCAAGGTGAACATCCGTCCTCTGCCGGATTATGTGAACAGCCGCAATTCAGATTACGGCGCCATCCTGGACCCCGAGGGAAAGTACCTCTATTTCACTTCCCTCCGTCCGGCTAAAAAAGGCAAGGAAAACATCTGGCGTTCGGAGATTTTCAGCTCCGGATTTGGCCAGCCGGAGCTGGTAGATGAACTTTCCACCGACAAAAACGAAGCTTTCGGCTGCTTCTCCGCCGATCCACAGGGCGCCTGGATATTTGGCAACTACGAAACCAACAAACGCGACGGCGACATCTATTTCGTGCCCCGCACCGATAAATGGTTCCAGCCCCAAAACATCTCCCAACTTAACTCCTCGCAGGTGGAAACCCATCCCATGGTTTTCCGCGACCGGCTGCTCTTTTTCGCCTCCTCCCGGGAAGGCGGATACGGCGGCACGGATATCTATGTAAGTGAAAAGATCGGCGGCATCTGGACCCAACCTCAAAACCTGGGGCCGATGATCAACACACCGGAAAACGAACAAACGCCTTTCCTGGATTGGGACGGAAGAACACTGTATTTCTCGTCCCGCGGCCATCCCGGCTTCGGCGGTTATGACCTCTTCAAGGCTTACCGGATCGGCACCACCTGGCAGGAATGGTCTTTGCCAGAAAATCTGGGCCTGCCGGTGAATTCCACCCGCAATGACCGCTATTTCTACCATGTCCGCGGCAGCAACGAAGGCTATATAAGCTCCGACCGCCAGGTAAGCGGTTTTGAAAAGATCTACCAGATCAATTTCTCGCTCGCCAGGCCCACCAGCTATCTCGTTCGTGAAGCCGACGGCTCTGTCCGTAGCGTGGATGTCGAATATGTGGCCCCCGCCCTGAGGAAGCCAGCTGACGAGGAAACCATCTTTGCTCGGATCGACGAGAGCTTGGAAACCATCAGGCAGGGCCTGCCCAAACCTGGTTTCGTGCCTGCTCCCCTGGGACGCGAACCTCAACCCACAGAAGCCTTGGCGGAAGACGTTGAACCCATCATTATCCGGGTTGAAGGCTCTGTGCATGACCAGTTTGGCGAGGCTGTGCTGACCGAGGTCCAGATCAGCGGCGAAACGAATGGGCAGAGGACAGTTGAAGTGTTCAACACCAATTCCCTGGGCAATTTCCTCGGCACCCTGCCCTTGGCGGATACCTATACCGCGGTTATAAACACCCCCGGATACCTCGTTCACCAGCAAATCATCCAGGACCCGAGGTCATTGGCCAGGGTCAAGCTGGACATCGAGCTGCAAAAACTGGAGAAAAAAGCCAGTCTCAGCCTGCCTGACATCCTTTTCGAAAACGGCAGTTCTGAGCTTGGAAGCGGGGCCACCGCGGAATTGGACCTGCTGGTGATGAGCCTGCTCACCAACCAGGGCCTGAAGGTCAAACTTTCCGGGCATGCCTGGGAATCTGGTTCCACGGCCGAGAACAAGGACCTCTCTGAGCGTCGCGCCCGTGCCGTGGCAGACTATCTTATCAGCAAAGGCATCGCCAAAAAACGCGTATCGTGGAAAGCCTATGGCAACACCCGCACCCTGGATCCCCAAACCGAACCTTCCGCCCTCGGCAAGAGCCGCAGGGTGGAGATTCTGCTGCAAATGTAACACCTATATTTAGATTACCTGATAATGCCGCCCTTTCGAGGCGCGGCATTTCTTTTTTAAGCCTTTCGACCCTCTCTGGCCGTTAAGGCCCTTTCATGTGTCTCAGTCGCGCCTCCCGCATGATACCCGCATTTGATGCGAGGATTGGGCGGGAGGCGTTGGAGTGCGATTGAAACGAGCGCTAAGGGTGTGACCAGCAGGACATGGCAGTAGATAAGCCTGAAATAAAGCCTTGACCAATCAGGTGCTGATAGCAAACTGGCCGCGTGAACAAGATCATCCACATCGACATGGACGCTTATTTCGCGGCGATTGAGATTCGCGAGGACCCCTCGCTGAGGGGAAAATGTGTGATCGTTGGCGGCAACCCCAATGGCCGGGGTGTGGTTTCCACCTGTTCATACGAAGCGCGCAAATTTGGCGTTCACAGCGGCATGAGTTCGCATCAGGCCTGGAAGCTCTGCCCTCAGGGAATCTTTTTGCGCTGCCGTTTCAAGCTGTATAAAGAGGTCTCGGAGCAGATTCGGGCCGTCTTTTTCAGCTATACCGATCTTGTGGAAACGATGTCCCTGGATGAAGCATATCTGGACGTTACCACAAACAAAGCGGGGCTGGATGATCCCGTGGAGATCGCACGGCGCATCAAAGCCGACATTCTGGCCGCCACCCAACTCACTTGTTCGGCCGGGGTTTCCTTCAACAAATTCCTGGCCAAGATCGGCTCCGAATTGGAGAAACCGGACGGCCTGAGCGTGATCACGCCGGAAAAAGCGCAGGAAATCCTGTTCAATCTGCCCATCGGGAAATTCTATGGCGTAGGCCGGGTCACCGCTGCCAGGATGAAGAAAATGGGCATCCACACCGGAGAGGACCTGCACCGCCAGGAACTGCGCGATCTGACGCGCGTCTTTGGCAAAATGGGACTCTATTTCTATCAGGTGGTGCGGGGTATCGACAACCGCGCCGTGATCACCGAGTCCGACCCCAAATCCATCAGCTGCGAAAACACTTTCCACACCGATCTAAGCTCTATCGAAGAACTGCTGGAGGAACTGAAAGACTTGGTGGACAGGCTGGTTAACCGTCTGGCTTTTCGCAACATTCAGGCCCGAAACCTGATCCTCAAGATAAAATACGATAACTTTGAGTGCGTCACCCGCAGCTGCCCGCTGCCCGAAGTGAGTTCCGAAAAAGCTCTGCTTTTCGAATACGCCCAGAAACTGCTGGTGACAAACTGGGATAGGGGCCGCAAAATCCGCCTCCTGGGAGTGGGGGTGGGCAAACTGGACTTGGGCGAATCAGACGGCTCTGAGCAGCTCGAACTGCCGGTTTAACCCTGATTCCAATCCAGGGAGGCAGTGGCATGGTTCGTAGGAATCAGGTTTCAGCCTTTATCCAGTCCGGATTTTCGCTTGGAATCGCCTTTCTGCCAGAAATTGCTGCCGATTATCACCAACAAGCCGATGAAGGTGGCGGGATGGATGCTTTCTTTCAGGATAAGGGCGATGCAGATCAGCGACAGGAAGGGGGTCAGGAAGATAAGGTTGGAGATTGAGGCCGTGTTTTCGCTGGTTTCAAGCGCTTTCTGCCAGAGGATGAAGGTGAACCCCATCTCAAAAATGCCCACATACAGCGCGCCCAGCAAACCCCAAAGCATTACGCCGTCCGCAGTGAAGAGCCCGGGCAGGTTCATTTTTCCGCGGAGCTGGGCGTAGAGCGCTGTGGCCAGGGTGCCCACCAGGAAATTGAATAGCAGCTTGCCTTTGGCGTCGCGGGTGTCCTTTAGGTTCAGAATCCAGTAAGAGGCCCAGACCAGCGAAGTGGAAACCGCCAGTAAAGATCCCAGGGGATCATCGAACTGAAGCTGGAAAATCCGTCCCCGGGTGGAAATGACCACCACTCCCAGAAAACTTAACAGCAGTGCCAGCAGGTCGTTGAGGCGGAACCGCTCTTTGAGCAGCCAAACCGAAAGCAGGGAAAGCAATATCGCCCAAGTGTAATTGAGCACCTGCGCTTCCTGGGCACGGAGGCGGTCATAAGCCACGAACAGCATCAGATAATAGATGAAGGGATTCAGCAATCCCGCTGGTAGTGAACGCCACCAGGAATTGAAGAGCTCCCGTGGCTTCCGGCCTGAGCCAAAAAACGTTCCCGCCAGAAAGAGAGTGGCAGCGACGGAAGAGAAAAGCAGTAATCCCAGCGGAGTAAGATGCCGAAGGCTGAGTTTGAAGGCAGTGGACACGGTGGACCAGGCCAGCACGGCGCCCAGGGCGTAAAGATAAGCGGTTTTGACTTTCATTCTGGCAAAGAAAAAGCCTGCCCGGATAGCGGACAGGCTGATTTCCATCCGGGAAAGGCTTATTTCATCTTTTTAAGGATGTTGTTGAATTCAGTCTCGAGGGCTTTGTTACTGGTCTTTTGAGCGCCGAGGATCACAAGACGCACGGCGTCTTTGTTCATGCCGTCATATTCATGCCATTTGCGGGCATAGGTGATCATTTCTTGATAATCTTCCATCTTGTTGAGCAGAAAGCTGATATCCTGATAGTCTCTATCGTCGTCACGGATCTCCAATAGCCTTTTCAGAAAACCCACCGCGGCAGCGTCGTCTTCCAGTTTGAAGGCGATGTATTTGGCGTCGGCGAGGGCGTCTTCGTTGTTGGGCTCGATGTTCAGCACCATCTGGTTGTTAAGCTTGGCAGCCTCATATTGTTCCAGTTCGAATTGGCAGTAGGAAAGGTTCATCAGGTTGTTCACGTTCAACGGTTCGGTCTGCTTCACTTTCTCGAAGAAGGGTATGGCAGCGGCGTATTCTTTTTTGTTCAGGTAAAAGATTCCCATCGATTCCTGCACTGTGTTGTCTTCGGGATTCACCTCATAGATTTTGAGCAGGATGGCCTCGGCTTTGGCTTCGTCCTTAACGTCTTTCTGGTAGATGGTTGCCAGCTTGTAGAGGGGCTCAGTGCGGGATGGGTCCATCGCGGCTACTGTCTCAAAGATTTCAATGGCGCTGGCGGTGTTTCCATCGGCCAGTTGGGTGTCAGCGGCGTTGAACATTCTCGTCCAGGCGCTGGTGCGGCGTTTTTTCATGTCGCGGATGGCGGCCAGTTCTTTCTCCGTGGGCTTTTCATACTTTTCCATGATGGAGATGGATTTGTTGTAGTTCTCAAACGCCTTTTTATTGAATTCCACTGCCCTTTCGGCAATGGTTTCGCCATAGTAGAGGTTGATGTCCGCCACCCTTCTCAGGGCGTGGGCGTGGTTGGGATTGCCTTCTTTTTCATCCAGCACTTTGTTGTAAAGGGCGAGGGCTTCTTCCACATTCTGTTGGTTGTAGGCCACGTCGGCGGATTTCAGGTCAACAGTGGCGCGGGGGCTGAGTTTCTCCCTGTTCGCGGCGCAGGCTGAAAGAAAGAGCAACGCAGCCAGAGCCAGGATCATGAGACGTTTCATAATTATATCTCCTGTGAGTTTTTTCCTTTAAAAGATACCAAAAATCCTAAGGGGAATATCAGTCAAGACTTTTTCCAACCCGTTTCGCCAATATGCACTTGCGTGATGGGTGATTCCCGCTTGAGAGTATTTCCATTAGGGGATGGCAAAAAATAACTTGACCGAATGCCCAAGCGCGCCAAAAAGGAGCAAATTAACACCTTTAATCCGTGCCAGTGAGCCGGAAAGGAGCCAAAATGGAATCTAAGCCCCAATTCGTCGGCCGCAGCCTCTTCGACCTGGAAGACTATTCTGCCGATGAGATCATGTACATCCTCTCAGCCGCCCAAGGCATGAAAGAGATTAACCTTCGCGAGTATAAAAAAATTCCCACCCTGCGCGGCAAAACCGTCTGTACCCTTTTTGTGGAAGACAGCACCCGTACCAGAATGAGTTTCGAGCTCGCCGCCAACCGCCTCAGCGCAGACGTCGTGAGCTTTCAGGCCTCGGTTTCCTCACTCCAGAAAGGCGAAAGCCTGCAGGACACCATCTATACCCTCGACGCTATGGGTATCGACCTCTACTGCGTCCGCCACAGCAGTCCCGGCAGCCCCCAACTGGTGAACAAATACTCCGGAAAGCCCGTCATCAACGGCGGTGACGGACGCCATGCCCATCCCACCCAGGCCTTGCTAGACATCTTTTCCATCTGGGAACACGTGGGCGATCTCAAAGGTCTTAAGATCACCATCGTGGGCGACATCCTGAACACCAGGGTGGTGCGTTCCAACCTCATCGGCATGAAAAAACTGGGTATGGAGGTGACCGTCTGCGGTCCCCGGACCCTGATGCCTGGCTGGCTGGAGGACATTTTCGGATGCCGCGTGGAATATGACCTGCGCGAAGCTCTGAGCGACGCTGACGTCGTGATGGGCCTGCGCATGCAGCTTGAGCGGATGGAGGAGGGCTTGTTTCCAAGTTTGGAGGAATATAGCAAGCACTACGTGCTCTCCAAAGATACCATCCAGTATGCCAAAAAAGACGCTCTGATAATGCATCCGGGGCCGATGAACCGCGGGGTGGAAATCCTGCCTGAAATCGCGGACAGCAGCCATAGCATAATTGTGGAACAGGTAGCCAACGGCGTGGCTGTGCGCATGGCACTAATGTTCCTCATCCTCGGCGGAAAACTATAAGGGAGGGGAAACATGACCACACTCATCATCAATGGCACCGCCTACATCAACGGAAAGTTTCAGACCCGTGACATCCTGATCCGCAACGGCAGGATCGCCAGAATCGCCAAAAGTCTGCCGGCCAAGGCGGACAAAATCGTCAACGCCTCCGGAAAACACATCTTTCCCGGTTTTGTGGACATCCACGTTCATCTGCGTGACCCCGGCCAAACCTATAAGGAAGACATAGTTTCCGGAACCCGCGCCGCGGCCCGGGGCGGATTCACCAGTCTCTGCGCCATGCCGAACACCGATCCCGTGGTGGACAACATCGCCACGGTTGACTACATCCAGCGTCGCGCCAAGGACCTGGGTTCGGCCAGGGTCCACGTGATCGGCGCCATGACCAAAAAGAGCGAGGGCAAGGAAATCAGCGAAATGGCCACCATGCAGTCCGGCGGGATTGTCGCGGTTTCGGATGATGGAAATTGCGTTCAGAACGCCAAGTTGATGCTCAACTGCATCCGCTACGCCACCAATTTCGGACTGCCACTGGTTATCCATGCCGAGGACTACAATCTGGCAGGTAAAGGCCAGATACATGGTGGACGTGTCGCCTCCAGGCTGGGGCTTGCCGGTCTTCCCGGTCTGGCCGAGGAGGTCATCGTCTCGCGCGACATCATGCTGGCGGAAAGCACCGGCGCCAGGCTGCACATCGCCCATATCAGCACCGCCCGTTCCATTGAACTGGTGCGCGAAGCCAAGGAACGCGGTGGAAAAGTCACCTGCGAGGTCACTCCCCACCATCTCATTCTTACCGAAGAAGCCTGCCGGGGCTTCAATACCAACACCAAGATGAAACCACCGCTGCGAACTGAAAAGGACCGACAAGCCTGTTTGGACGCGCTTAAGGACGGGACCATAGACTGCATCGCCACCGATCACGCTCCCCATGCCGATTTTGAGAAAGTGCGCGAGTTCGACCACGCCCCCTTTGGCATCATAGGCCTGGAAACAGCTTTTTGCGCGCTCTACCACCATCTGGTGAAGCCCGGCCATCTCTCCCTGGCCCGCTTGGCTGAAGCCTTGACCAGTGCTCCGGCCAAAATCCTGGACTTGCCGCCGGCTGAACTCAAAACCGGCCATCCCGCTGACCTCAACATCATCGATCTGGAAGCAAGCACCACTTTCACCGCGGAATCCATGCTCTCCAAGAGCAAAAACACCCCCTGGCTGGACCAAACGCTCTCTGGACGTGTAGTCTGCACCTTCCTGGAAGGCCGCGTAACCTGGCAGGAGTGAGTGTGATCACCCATCTTGAACTGCCGTTGCTCAGTACCGAACGGATCAACCGGGTTTACCTGCGGATCAGCGTTTCGGCGCCTGATCTGGCTCCGCGTTGCCGTCCGGGGATGTTCTTTGAAATCAAAGCGGGATCGCCTTCCCAAGCCAGGCGCCTCTTCAAGCCGGTGAGCGTGTTTGAAGCTCATGATGGTGAAATCGCTTTCCTGATCAAGGTTGTGGGCCCTGGCACCCAGGCTTTGGCTGATTTGAAGCGGGGCGACCCGTTGCTGTTGACTGGGCCGCTGGGCAACTCTTTTCTAGAACTTCAAGGCAAAAAGGTCCTGCTTGTGAGTGGTGGTATCGGTTATCCGCCCCTGGCCTGGCTGAAGCAGGTTCTGGAGCCTGAGAACAAGGTCATCCACATCCACGGCGGAGCCTGCGTGACGGACGTCTTTCCCTGTGACCGGGCTTACACCCTGGACGGCAGTTTCGGAATTCAAGGCTTGGTCACACGCGACGTGCGAGAAATCATCAAAGCCGAGAATATCGACACGGTCTGCAGTTGCGGGCCCATGCCCATGCTGAAGGCACTTCAGTCCTGCGTTAGCGGTCTGCTGCACTATGCCTCTCTGGAAGCCTACATGGCCTGCGGGCTGGGCGCCTGTCACGGCTGCGCAGTCCCGGTGGGGGAGGGCTGGCAGCGTGTCTGCAAGGAAGGGCCTGTGTTTGAGGCATCCGCCATTCGCTGGGAGGAGTTGTGAAAAGCCTTGCCACCTCGCTGGGGCGCCTGCGGCTGAAAAGCCCGGTAACAGTTGCTTCTGGCACTTTCGACCCCGATTATTTCGAGCTCTTCGACCAGGATGTCCTCGGCGCCTATACCACCAAAACCATCACCCTGGCCCCGAAAGCGGGCAATCCACATCCGCGTCTCTATGAAACCGAGGCCGGGCTGCTTAATTCCATCGGCCTCCAGAATCCTGGCCTCAAAGCCTGGCTGAATGAGGATTTGCCGTCGCTGCTGGACTTACTCAGGATTCCGTTGATAGTCAGTTTCTCCGGTTCTTCGGAAGACGAGTTTCTGCGGATTCTTGAAGGACTGGAGGTTCAGGACGGAATCGCCGGCTATGAGGTGAACGTCTCCTGCCCCAACGTTGCCAGAGAGGGAATCGCCTTCGGAGCCGATCCGGACGTTGTTTTTTCCCTGGCTTCCAGGCTGTCCGCCATCACGCAACGCGAACTGATTTTCAAACTCAGCCCCAATGTAACAAACATAGCCTGCATCGCCCAAGCTGCCGAGTCTGGCGGAGCTTCCTCACTGGCGCTGATAAACACACTCTACGGCTCAGCGATCGACTGGAAAACCGGCAGGTTCAGGATATCCAGTCCGGTTTGCGGCTACAGCGGCATCGGGATCAAACCAGTCGCCCTGGCCCTCTGCCACAAGGTTGCCCAGATGGTAACAATCCCCATTCTGGCCCTGGGCGGCATCCACAATTGGCGGGACGCCCTTGAATTTTTCTGGGCCGGCGCTTCCGCAATCGCCCTCGGCACCGCTTTTTACAGCGATCCCCTGGCCGCTGTCAAGCTACGCGACAGTCTGGAAAAGCACCTGAGGGAAAATGACCTCTCGCTGTCCGATATCATAGGCAAGGCGCGTTGAGCACAGAGCCTTAACCCTCTCAGCTTCGCCCCCGTCCTGCCACTCGTATAACACTCCCATGAAATGCGGGGATAAGGCGGGAGGCTCTGTTGATACGGACCAGCAGGGGTTCAGGACCAGCAAGCCGGCAACAATCTTGAAAGCTTCCGGCAATGTGCCAGGTTATGCCCGGACGAAGCTAAGTGCTGATTTACCGCTTGACAGCAATCCCGCATTGAATATATTGTCTTTAAGTTCTTTACAAGCTTATAGGGGGTGACATGGTTTCGACAGGGAACCAGGGTGTGAGAGATGCATGCCGGAGACGCTGTCCGCTCCGTTATCAAGCAGCAAATAAATCTAACTGCAAACAACAACTACTCCTTAGCCGCATAAGCGGCTAACGTTCAGCCCTTCCGCGCCGCCGGGGAGGGATTGGGCGTCGAAACAGTGTGGCTGCTCCGGGTTCGAGAGCTCATAAAACCCGGCTAAGACAATGAGCAGTGGCTTCGGCGGGTCTGATTGTCTTTCACCGCCCCAGCCGAAAACAAAGACAACTAAGCATGTAGATTCACT
>JAAYWB010000035.1 GCA_012516855.1 Candidatus Cloacimonadota bacterium | reverse complement strand
TGGATGGTCTGGATCTTGCTCAGATGCAGGAATTGATAGAGCATGCCATGCACCTTCATGATCTGGATGAGGAAGATGAGAATGGCCAAACCAGCGATTCTGCTTCTGATGATGTTGATGATGATCTGGAAAGTGATTCCTCCGACGATGAAGATGATGAGGATGGGCTACCGGAGGCTATCAGTGGAGCAGTTTCCATTGTCAAAAAGGTCATATTATCTTTGGGATAGTAATTACTCTGAAAATGAAAGAGGCCATAATTATGAGTTTTTAGGGCTGTGAGCGAAATACTCGCCTGGTTTGGAGATCAAATACAATCCAAACTGGGCGAGTACATTAAGAAACAAGTTTTTCTCGAAGAAAGCTATCTATTCGGCACTCTATAAAGTTCAGACCTTGAGGCGGTGACGGAGTTTGGCGAGGGTTTTGGCACCGATGCCCTTGACCTTGGTTATATCATCGACGCTTTGAAACTTGCCATTTTGGGAGCGGTAATCGATTATGGCCTGAGCTTTTACCTCTCCGATGCCGGGCAGGGTGCAGAGTTCGGCGAGGCTGGCGGTGTTCAGGTTGACAATGTTGGTAAGCTGGCTTTTTGGGGTGGGTTTGGCTTTGCGGGAAGAGCTTTTTTCTGAAGAGGATGAGGCGGGGGCATCGGATTCCGCCAGGTTGTTTTGGCCGGGGTCCGGCAGGCCGATGGTGGTCATGGAGTTGGGGTCGGAAGGTGCTTCTGGAGTGAACTGGGGCGAGCCGAAGAGCAGAAGGGAAGGGAGCATTTTGGCCAGGGTTTTGGCACCGATGCCCTTGATCTGGAGGAGGTCGTCGGTGCTGGTGAAGGGATGTTGGGAACGGTAGTCGATGATGTCCTGGGCACGTTTGGGACCGATGCCGGGCAGGAGCATCAGTTCTTCCAGGGAGGCGGTGCGGATGTCGATCTGGACGGGTTTGTCCACCTCGGCGGCCACGGTGAGCAGTTCCGGGGCGGCGGGTTCAGTTTGGAGGAAGGGGGCAAAAGCGGGAACGGTTTTAAGCTTTCCGGCCGCGAGCCCGAGCAGGGCCAGGGCAGCCAGGACCAGAAGGGCGCGCTGTTCCTTGGGAGTGAGATAGGGATTTGGACGCCGCATCATAACTCCCTGTCAGCGACGCAGTTCCTCCACCCAGACCGAGATAATTTCATCCAGAATGGGGCTGAAGCCACTTTGGGTGAAGGCGATGTTGCCCTGTTTGTCGATGGCGCAAAGCCAGGGGATGCCCGAAAAGCCATAAGCCCGGGGTAGTTCGTTGTCGCCCAGGAGGAGCTTCATGCCATAGCTGTTCTTGCTGAAATATTCAATCACGTTGGGTATTTCGGAGGGGCTTTCCCAAACGTTGATGGAAATCAGCACAACGTCGTCGGAGGGGTTCCGTTCCATCCAGGAATCGAGCTTGGGCAGGGTTTTAAGGCAGGGTGAGCACCAGAGAGCCCAGAAATCTAGGATGACGATTTTGCCGCGGAGGTCTTCGAGGCGGTTCAGCTTGCCGTCGGGATCGGGCAATTCCCATAGTGGGGCGGGGCGGGATGTCTTTTCCGAGATAATTTTGGCCTTGCGCTCGGCCTTGGCCTTCTCCCAATTGGCGGAGGCGAGGGCCATCACCTCCGGATAGCGGGGCAATTCAGCCAGTGGAGCGTAATCCGGGTTGTCCAGAGCCTCCGGATAGGTGATGACGCCGGCGGCGAGGGCACCTTCCAGAAGGTTGAGCGCTGTTTCCGGCTGTTCCAGCCCCAGATACATCAGCAGGCGCGTTTCCAGCGTCCTGTCATCCGTCTGGAGCCCGGGGTTGAGTTCCAGGAAAGAGCGCATTTTGGGCCAGTCCCTGGCGGTTTTGAGGGCTTCCAGATAGGATAGCTGGTAGTAGTCAAGACTGTCGGCGGCGGAAATCTCACCTTTGGCGATGAGGCGGGAAATGAGGCGCGGATAGAGGACCTCAAAGGGACGGACGCTGCCGGAGGAACCGATGAATTCGATCACGTGGCGGAAATTGGCTTCGATGGCGGCGGGTTCATGGAGGTTGAGGAGCTGTGCTTCGGCCTGTTCGTTTTCGCCCTGGGAGGCGTAATGATGAAAGAGGGCGAGGTGGAGATAGTCGTCCTGGGGCCATCTTTTCAAGCCCTGGAGGAGGATGTCGCGGTCGGCAACGAGGTTGGCAATTATGTCCGCACGGATTGAATCAGGCGCGGCCTGGAGAAGCTGGGAATAGGTGTTGCTGAAAAGGCGGTAACCCCAGTAGAATGAGGGTTCGCGGGCGATAAGGGCCCGTCCCCCAAGCAGTTGGGCGCCGGGATCGGCATCTCCGCGCAGCCAGAGGTATTCGAATTCAGGGCTTTCCGGATGGGCGCTGTATTGCTGGCCAAACCAGTCGCGGCAGCCATCGGGGTCGATCTGCATCCAGTAGTTCTGAAGCTGGCGCAGGTCTTCCAGATCGGTGAGGCGGTCGCGGTATGTAGTGATCACCTCCATGGCCTGGTCCGCGTTTTGGGTGGGCCGCAGGGCTTCTTCAAACTCCTTGCCCAGCGGTGTGGCGGCCAAAGCAGCGGCTGCCAGCAGGAGCAACAGGACGAGGTATCTTCTCATGGCTTATTTGATCAGCAGCATCCGGCGCGGAGGCGCGGAGGACTCTTTGAGGCGATAAAGATATATCCCGGAAGGCAGTTCGGAAGGAGCCTGCCATTCGATCCGGTTGGAGCCGGGGACGAGGTTCTGGGCAGGTGTTTCTGCTACGAGGCGCCCTTTGGCATCGAAAATCTGGATGCTGGCCGAGCCTGATTTCTCCGCGTTAAGCGTGAAAGACGTGCCGCCCCGGAAGGGATTGGGGCTGTTGCCGGCCGGGCTGAGCGAGGGTTGGAGCACCTCGTCCGCCACTTCCGTTCCGGCCTGGCAGACGAAGGGGATGCTGAAGGTACCGAGGTTGGCGGAAGTTATCTCAAAATGGAAGCTGCCCACGCCTGGTGAACCGACCCAAAGATTGAGATGGAAGGCCTTGCTTTCGCCGGCGGCCAGTTCCAGAGGCATCAAACCGCTGCCAGGATAGCAGTTGCCCTCTTCGTCGCAGTAGTTGAAATACCAATCGTCAGGAGCGTCATCCGCAACCAGCTGCATCTGCATATTGTCGGAACTGCCGGTGTTGAAGACCCACAAAGGTTCCGAGATCAACGACGAATTGGCAGGCGTCACCAGCTCGGCAGGGTTCCAGGGCATGGCGGCACGGATATTGTATTGGGGCAGAGGCAGGGTAGAGGCGCTCTGAAGGATCACATGGTCATTCATATGCACCGCCGCGACTGCCCAGAGGTTGGCACTGTTCCAGGCGGGGTCGATGGAAAAGCTGTCCGTGAAGATCACCGGATCGCCTGAGCCCGGAATGTTGACAGTCTGGTATTTAATCTGGCGGACGACGTTGGTTTCGGAACCCACATTGTCCTCAACCAGCATCAGCATGAGGGTTTGGCCGGTTATGTTCACATCGTGGTCCAGCAGCCTGGCGGAAACCGAGACGGCGCCGCTGGCGGGAGTGAAGGAAGTGATCTGGAGTTTCAGCGGAGAGGGCTGAAAGCATTTGGCGGCAACGGCTTGGGCATAGACGGCTTCCGGATGGACGCCAATCAGGGTGTGTGTGCCGTTCATAATGATGGTCGGCCACTGGATGATTCCGTAGTGATCGACGCGGTCAGCCACGCTGGGGCTGCTGAGGTTTCCCGTATCATAGAGCCGGGTGGCGATGAATTCGCCCCGGTGGGTGGCGGAAAGCACGTTGGCCAGGTTGGCCAGGGCGCTGACGCAGTCAGGGCTGTTCTCGGTCACACAGGATTCCGCGATGGTGGTGAGCGGATAGTAGTTTGGATCGGCGGCCAGGAGGGCAGCCAGGAGGAGCAGAAGCGGGATAAATATCGTTTTTTTCATAATGGCATCCTATCTAAAATCGGGTGGCGAGTTCCAAACGGACCCCTGAGAAGGGGGCCACATAGCGGCAAACGCCGTTGCGGCAGACCTTTCCCCCGGCTTCCTTGCCGGCGAAGAGGACAAGGTCACTGTTCGCGAGGATGGGGTATTTTAGCTCAACGCTTGGCCAGTAGTGGCTTTTCAGGATAGTAGAAAAATCGTTCCACCAGCTTTGCGCACCCAGGGAAAGGCTGAGCTTGCCCAGGCTGAGATCGGCCTGGAGGCGGGGTTCGTAGTGGCCAATTTCGACATACTCGTTCTGAGCGGTTTCCAGCACCAGCTTTTCCACGGTCTTGAACTCGCCGGAGAGAACCAGGCCCGCTTTGCCGGCGGGGAAGCTGACCACGAAGGCGGGATAGCTTTCCTTTTGCCAGTGGTGCAGGGCGCTGTCCACCTTTTCCACATGGCTGTAGGAAAGAGTGGCGGCTGTGGCTCCGCTTTGCCATTCCAAGCCGGCGTAGGCGTCGTTCATCTGTTTTTCCCCGGCTTTGTCCCAAGCTTCGGCATAGTCCAGAGCGAGGCAGAGCGACTGGCCGATGGCGATGTTCGCCCAGCCCTGGAAGCCGGTTTCATCGGCACCGGAGGCCAGGTCGTCGGCCAAAGCTTCACCGTGGTGGTTGGCCAGGGGCAGGTCCTGAACTCGGTTGCGGTAGGCAAAGTTGTCGTAATGCTTAAAGGCTCCGCCAAGCTGCACAGGGCCAAGATAGGCGGTGGCGGCGGTGTAGATTGCCTTGCCGTCCATCAGCCCGGCATCAAGCTTGTCATCCCTGACGCCGCCTTCCGCGGATAGTTCAAATTTGTCCAGAACCAGCGCCGCCCTCGCTCCCAGGATGTCGTCCTGTTTGTAGGAAGTTCCCACCAGGGTTTGCATCCCCACAAAGGAAGCGCCGAGGGTGAGGGGCTCCAGAACAGGATATTCGGCATCCGCGCCGTAAGCCAGGTCCAGCCTGCCGTGGGAGGTGGGGCTGGGCAGGGCGCTGTAAAGGGCCTTGAGGCGAAGCTTGTCGTCGTAGCGGAATTTGAAGCCGGTCACGCGGTGGTCTTCATCCAGCTCGGCGTCCATAAAGCTGCGGAAAATGAGCCCGGAGCCAAAACTTTCCTCGATGATGCCGGCATGGATGAGGTAGGCATCTTTGGCATAGGAGGCATAAAGCTCCTTCCAGCCAAGACTGAGGCGGTCGGCGGCCAGGTTTTCCAGCAGTTCGGACTGGTTGGTGCTGTATTTTGGCAGTTCGGCGATGAACTTCATCCCGAAAGAGAAATTCCTGTAGCCGAAGCTGAAGCCGAAAGTGTTCTGGAAATAGACGTGCAGGGAGTCAGGCACGCTGCGGTAGATGAGGCTGGCCTCGTTGAGACCGTTGAGCGTGAGCGAGGTCTGTGCCGGCAGGGCTGCCCCGGCCAGCAACAGCGCCGCCAGGAAGATCAGTGGCAGTTTCCGCATGGACTTTTATGGGCTTTTTCGGGGGCCGGCTTCTGGTCGGGAGCGGCTTCTGTTTTTTCTTTATGGTCGCAGTTTTCGCAAGGTTCCGCGCAATCGCATTCGTGTCCGATCTCCTCTTCAAAGCCCAGCAGGGAGCGGACCTTGAGCTCATATTCCTTTTCGTCGCCAGCCACGAAGCCCTTGTGTTCCAACACTATTTCGCCGGCCTTGTCCAGGATGAAGGTGTGGGGCGGTTCGGCTACATTGAGCTTTTTGGCCAGGGTCTGGTCAGGGTCGAAGAGGGAGACGAACTTGAAGTTCTTGCCCTTGAGGTAGTTTTTGGCTTTGGCCTGGGCTTTGGGGGCGTCGATGGAAATGAGCACCACGGTGAGGCTGTCATATTTCTGGGCGAGGGCGTCCAGGGCAGGCATCGCCTGTTTGCAGGGCTGGCAGTAATCCGCCCAGAAATCCACGATGACGGGGCCACGGCCCAGCAGTTCGGTGAGGTTCACGCTTTTGCCGCTCTCGTTGGGCAGCTTGAATTCCGGCATCGGCTCAGCCAGCAGGCTGCCGGCCAAGAGAATCGCGAGTAATAGTAGAATCTTAGTTTTCATGTTTTTGTCTCCATGTATTTCAAATTATTGTCTGTTCCGTCCTGAAGCCTTTAAGCTGCGGATGCGGGTTGCCTCCCGTATGATGCCCGCACTGAATGCGGGGATTTGGCGGGGGGTATGCGAGGAACAAAGCCATAGGCGTCAAGGTGGTATCCATAAGGTTATCTGTCAAGCTCGACCTCAATCCCGCCGTAGATGATGGCATTGTTGCCGAAGAAAGCCGGATGATGCTGGGCGAAGATGACCAGCGAGGCATCGTTCGGAATGGGAAAGGCGGAGTTGAGGCTGAAGCTTACGGTGTTGGGGAAGTCCAGATTGCCAATGACCTTGACGGACTTGGCCCGCACCACGTTGCGCAGGGGCTGGCCCTGGGTGTTGGTGAAGCTGGATTCGCGCTCGATGAGCACGCAATTCAACACCATGTCAGTATGGGTGAAAGGGTCCGGCATATCCAGCCGCACCGTGCCGCTGATGGTCTGGCCGTCAACTGTGTAGCTCAATTCCGAATAGATGATGCGGCTGTCGATATTGGCCAAGGCCTCCACCTCCGGGGCATAGGAGGAAATGATGTCGGCAGAGCTTCCGGTGAGCATCACCCCACCGCCCAGTATGGAGGTGGGCACGGTGAAGGGGCCGTAATAGTCATAAGTTTCATCTCCGGTTACGGTTAGGGGGCCGCTGATATGGTGTTCCAGATAGCTGAGCTGGCCGGGATAAGCCAGTTGCAGGTTGTGGAGTTCGGCCTCCACCGCGGGGCAGTTGGGGCAGCCCAGGAAGGTGAAGTATTCGATGATGACACGCTGTTTAACCGCAGGAGGCTCACTAATCAACTGGTTTCCCCGCAACAGCCAGTGTCCGTTCCGTTTAACCAGGTTTTCACCGACAAAGGTGCTGTCAACGATAACGCCTTCGCTTTCGCGGATGGTCAGCCTCCATTTTGCCACGGCAGTGGAATCGGTGGTTAGGTTGGAATACAGCAATCTGGCTTCGGATATGGCATTCGGCTGAGCCTGGAAAATGCCTTCCAGCCAGGCGCGGCGGTCGGATTTGTTCAGCCCGAAATGCAGATAGTCCTCGGCAAAATGGACCATTACAGATTCGATCCCGGCTTCCGGCTGGTTTTGCAAAGCCTGGTTCAGGGGATCGAACAGCCCGGTTTGCAGGTCAACCTCTTCCGGGGGCTGGAAATTGTGGGCAAAGCGGTCGCAACCAGCCACGAACAGGGCAGCCAGAACGACCAGGACGGGAATGGCAAATTTTTTCATTCGGTTTTCTCCGGAATCAGTTCCAGGGCTTTGAGCAAGTCGGCTTTGCTGAAGAGCTCAGCCATCTTGACGGGCTCGCGGCCGGGGATGTAAAGCACGTTGAAGGGCACGCCGATGCTGCCGCCTTTTTGCATCCAGTCTTTCAGAACCGGGTCCTCGCGGGTGAAATCTCCCTTGAGCAGCACCACCCCGCGTTTGGTGAATTCAGCCTGGATATCCGGCTGGAGCAGCACTTTCTTCTCGTTGGACTTGCAGTTCGTGCACCAGTCCGCCCCGATGTCCAGGAAGACGGGCTTGCCTTCAGACTGAAGGCGGGCAAAGAGTTCCGGCGAGAAGACATACCAGCCGGGATGGTCGGCGGGCACCATGCCGTCGGCACTGGCAGCGGCGGTATCCTGGGGACGGTATTCCTCTTTCCAGGGCAGCAGGGTGGCAGCAGAGGCTGCGATCACAGCAACGGCGGCGAGCCCCAGGATGATCTGAACGGCCTTTTTGTTTTCGGGGCGCACAAAGCGGCCGTAGAGCCAGGCCGCGAAGCCCAGGTAAACCAGGTAAAGGCCAGTCTTCATCAGGTAGGGGCCGCTTTTGGTGAGGCCCCAGACGTTGGAGAAGTATTTCCAGGTGAGATACATCAGCACAAAGCCCATCAGCTCTTTGAATATGTTCATCCATTCGCCCGGCTTGGGCACGAGCTTGAGAGCCTTGGGAAAAAGGCTGATGATGATGAAGGGCAGGGCGAAACCCAAGCCGATGAGCAGGAAGAATAACACCAGCATCGGCGAGGACAGGCGCACAGCCACTTCAAGCGCCGGTCCCATAAAGGGCCCCATGCAGGAAAAGCCCATCAGAAAAGCGAAGACGCCGGCGAAGAAGGAGCCGCCGTAACCCTTTTTGGAAGTGGTTTTGGCAGCGGCGTTCATCCCCGGCACGGTCATTTCCCAAACCCCCATCAGCGAAAGGCCAAAGAGGAAGAGAATACTCATCATGATGAGGTTGTAAAGCAGGCTCTGGCTAAGGAAACCGTAGGTGAGGTTCACCCCGGAGGCACGGGCAATGACGAAAACCGCGGCGATGGCGCCAAAGGAAATCAGCACGCCAAGGGTGTAAACCAGAGTGTGGATAATCACTTTAGAGATGTCTTTCTGGGCTTGGTTCACCATGCTCATCGCCCGGATGGGCAGGATGGGCAGCACGCAGGGTGTGAAGTTGAGCACGATTCCGCCCAGAATGGCCAGCAGCATGTAATACCAGATCTTGCCTCCGCCCGCTTTCTCCTGGGCAGGGGCGGCATCGGCGGGGGTTTCTGTGCTTTGACCGGCGGAATCGGCTGTGGCGAAATCTACCTCAAGCGGCTGTTCTTCAGCGACTTCCCCTTCCTGCCCGGCCTGGTCCTCTGCCGTAGCGGGCAGAATCTCCAGCTTAACGCTGCCTTCAGTTTCCCGGGGCGGATCGCAAAAACCGCTGGTCTTGTTGCAGAGGTTGAAGGACATGCTGGCATTGATTGTGATGGGTCCCGGTTTGGCGGTCTTGCTGACGGTGAAGGGGCGGCTGAGGGTGAGGGATTTGTAGTATTCCCAGATGCCGTCGCTGTTCTTGTGGTTGGGGGCGGGATAAGAGGTTTTACCGAATTTCAGTTGGGGATACTCGCCGGTTTCGACCAGGTAGAGATAACCCTCCTCGCCTTCGGCCGGTGTGTAGGACTGTTTCTTTTCAGGATCGGTGATGGTGAGCGTGGCCCGGAGGACACCTTTGTCACCGGGTTTCAGTTGGGCTGGGCTGACGCTGAATTTCACGCTCTGCGCGCTAAGCAGCAGGGCAGAAACGGCAAGCAGCGCCACAAGGAAGAGCGTCTTGGCAGAAAGGCGCATCAGTAATCCTCCACGGATAAGGCATTTTAATGTTAATGATTGAGTGCAATTTACATTCCATAGGACGAAATATCTTCAGGGGATGTTGTCATCCGCTTATGGCGCAAATCGTGGTATTGGGAGACAAGCAGACCCATGACGGTGAGCAGAACCCCCAGCACAGTGCGCAAGGTAATGGTATCTTTTAAGATAAGCCAGGCCAGGCCGACCGTAAAGACCGGGATAAGGTTGGTGAAGATGTTGGAACGCACCACACCCAGTTCGCGGATCACGCCGGTATAGAGGAGGAACGCGCCCACGGAGGCGAAAATGGACATGGCGGCTATGGTCAGCAAACCCTGGGCGGAGTGGTTCACGGTGGAAAAGTGCTTCCAATCGAAGATCAGGAATATCGGCAGCATGTAGAGCATGCCGAAGAGGTTTTGCCAGGCCACAACGGTGAGGGAGCGGTATTTGAGGGTGATCCGTCGCACGGTGATGCCGTAGAACATCCCGGCGAAAACCGCCACCAACAGCAGCAGAACTCCTTTCAGGGTGCCGGAAAGGTCGGGCTCCGCGAAACTGAGCAGGGCCACGCCGGAAAAGGAAACCAACAGTCCCACGATCAGCAGGGGATTGATGCTTTCCTTCAGGAACAGCCAAGCGCCCAGAGCCGTCACCAGAGGGATGGTGGAGATGATCAGCGAACCGAGGGTGGAGGAAACGAACTGCATTCCGTTGGCTTCGCCGATAAAATAGAGAAAAGGCTCAAAAAAGGCCACCATCATCAGGTAGAGCAGGTCTTTGGGCTGAACCCGCTCCCTTTTGCGGAAGATGAAGATCACTCCGAATAAAAGAAGAGCAGCAAGAGCCAGGCGCAGGAACACGATTTCGTAAGGCCTGTAAGTGACCAAAGCCACCTTGATCCAAACAAAGGTGATGGCCCAGAAGAGCATCGCTCCGACAGCCCTAAGGTAAATCTTCCACATCCTCAGCAGCTGTCCCTATTCCTTTTTGATGGCGCTCACGGGGCAGCCTCTGAAGCGGTCGTTTCCCTCAACGCAGATACCGCATTCGGTGCATTTGGCTGAATCTATGCGGGCCTTGCCTTTGCTGAAAGTGATCGCCCCAGTGGGGCATTGGGACAGGCAGAGTCTGCAACCTATGCAGGTTTGACCGTCCACCCAGTAAGTGGCGGTGCCGCCGGTGGCGAGGTTTCCGTTTTCCAAATCCCTCAGGATGATGGGACTGTCGGCGGAGGAAGTCCAGATCTTGTCCACCAAAAGCAGTTCGTCCTGACGCCAGCCTTCCACCAACAGGGTGTCGCCGGTTGACAGGGCCAGGCCCAGGGAATCCAGCAAACTAGCCGGAGCCAGCAGCAAACGCAGTTCATTGCCGGGATCGGCCTTGAGCCAGAACCCGTTGTCCCGCAGCTCGACAATGCCACTGTGGGAGAAGATTCCAACGTCGGGATCGATCACAGCGAAAACCGGTAACAGGCTCAAGATCATCAAGATGGTCAAAAGGCACTTATTCACAAGAGCTCGTCCTTGTTCTCTTTCCGCAGTTGTTCCACGATCTTTTTCACTTCTTCGCTTCTGTCTTTTGAGGTCACCAGGATGGCATCATCGGTTTCCACTACGCAGAGCCCCTCCACGCCGATTAGGGCTACGGTTTTTTTGCTGTAAACATAGTTGTCGTGGGCATCCAGAGCGAAACCGGCCCTGCGGAAATAGTTCTGTTCCTCATCGGAAGCTGAGATGTCCGCCAACGCTTTCCAGGAGCCAACATCGCTCCAGCCGTAGCTGACGGGGATCACCACCCTTTGGCGGGCTGGTTCCATGATGCCGATGTCGATGGGCACGCGGGGCATTTTGGAATAAGCCTCTACCACCTTTTCTTCATCTGTCCCGGAAGCGCGTAAATTCACCACTTCGCGGGCGATGTTCAGCGCCTGGGGCAAAAACTCTGTGAAAGCGGTTCCGATGGCTTCAATGGTCCAGCAAAACATGCCGCTGTTCCAAAAGAAACTTCCGCTGCGAAGGAATTCTGTGGCAGTGGCCAGATCCGGTTTTTCCTTGAAGCGCAGCACCTTGAAAACGCCCGGCTCCAACTCTTCGCCGGTCTCTATGTAGCCGTATCCTGTGGCTGGATATTCCGGCACAATGCCAAAAGTGACCAAAGCGCCGGTCTTGGCAACCTTTTCCGCTTTCACCAGGCTATCCTGAAATGCCTCAACATCTCGAATTATATGGTCCGCAGGCAGCACCACCATACTCTCGCTGGGAAGATAAAGCTGTTGAAGCTGAGCCAGGCCCAGAGCGATGCAGGGGGCGGTGTTCATTCCGAAAGGCTCACAGACGATATTCTCAGCCGGAACCTCCGGCAGATGCTGGCGCACTAGGTCGGCCTGGGAAGCGGCGGTCACCACATAGGTGCGGTCCGCCGGGACCAGCGGTTTCAGACGCTCATAAGTAAGTTGCAGCATGGATTTGGCGCCAGCAACGCGCAAAAACTGCTTGGGTTTGGCGTCCCGGCTGGCCGGCCAGAAACGGGTGCCGGAACCTCCGGCCATTATCAACGCGATCATGATACCTTCTCAGCGGATGATCTGCACATCTTTGGGGTAGCTCTGCTTCCACACGGAAGCCGGGATGGAGCCATTGAGCTTAATCCCGTAAAAGCTGTAGCTGACGCTGTTTCCGCTCTTGTCTGTGTAGCCGAGTTTGCTCACAATCCCGCTTGCGGGGTTGAGCGTGGCGGTGAGCGAGGTGACCAGGTCGTCTTGTTTGGGCACCAGTTTAACGCTGGCCGAGGTTTTGGACTGCGAGGTTATCGTCACGGCAGATTTGGTCCAGTAGAGTTGCAGGATCTCCACCGGGTTCATTTTGCCAAATTGAGGCTGCACTGCGCTTTGGAACAGCGTTTTGGAAGAGGCGTCATAGAGTTCCACCTGTCCGTTCTCGATTTTAAGCACTTGGGTGTCAGGTTTGGTGAAGCTCATCAGCATGCGCCCCGGGGTAAAATAGATTTTGCCGCTGTAGCTGACGGTCTTTTTCAACTGGGGGTAGTAGTTGCTCTGTTGCACGCTTGCCTGAAAGGTGGAAATGCCCTTGTAAGCGGATTGCAGCTTCGTGTAAAGCTCGGAACTGCTCAGGGCAAAGCCGGCCGTCCAGGCTGCCAGCAGCGCCAGCAGAATGAATATGTTCTTTCTCATCTTGTGTCCTTGGTATGTGTTGACGGAATAAACCTTTGCAATCAATACTCCCTTGCGTCCTGCTTCCTGCGCATTATTACTCTTCCCGCAGGATGCCGCGCTGGATGAGGTCTTCCCGAGTGGCAAGCACATCGCGGGATTTGCTGCCCAGATGGGGCCCAATCACCCGCGCCCGCTCCAGAAGGTCGATTAGCCGGCCCGCCCGGGCATAGCCGATGCGGAAATGCCGCTGCAACATGGAAACGGAGGCTGTGTTAGCGCTCACCACTACCCTCGCGGCTTCGGGGAACAGCTCGTCGTCATAGTCAAAATCGCCCGTTTCCCCATCCTCTTCCGTCGTAATGCTGAAATCCTGTTTGGGTTTGGGTTGCATGGCCAGAAAATCGCAGACCCGAGCAATTTCCTGGTCGGAGACAAAAGCGCCGTGGATGCGCTCCGTGAGCGCTTTCCCGGGTGGCAGGAACAGCATGTCGCCGCTGCCCAGCAGGCGTTCGGCTCCGATCTGGTCCAAAATCACGCGGGAATCCACCCGGGACGAGACCTGGAAGGCTATGCGGGCGGAGAAGTTCGCTTTGATGATGCCGGTGATGACCTTTATAGAAGGCCTCTGGGTGGCCAAAATTAGATGGATGCCCACGGCGCGGGCCATCTGGGCCAGTCTGGTGATGGGCACCTCAATGTCCTTGCCGCTGGTGAGGATTAGGTCGGCGAATTCATCCACGATTATCACGATGTAGGGCAGCTTTTCCAAATCAGGGTCCCGCTCCGCCTTTTCGTTGTAGGAGCCGATATCGCGCACCCGGGCTTCCTGGAGCAGTTCGTAGCGGTGTTCCATCTCGCGCACGGCCCAGTACATGTTTTCCAGGGCCTGTTCCGGTTCCGTGACCACATTGCCGATCAGGTGGGGCAGATTGTTGTAGCAGGCCAGTTCCACCCGTTTGGGATCGATCAGGATCAGGCGCAGTTCATCCGGTTTGGAGCGCAAAATGAAGCTCATGATGATGGCGTTGATGCAGACGCTTTTGCCGCTGCCGGTAGCGCCGGCTATCAGCAGGTGCGGCATTTTGGCCAGGTCAGTGACCACAGGCCGTCCTGCAATGTCCTTGCCCAGGCCGAAAGCCAGCTTGGAATCCATAGACCTGATCTCTTCGGAAAGCAGCAGGTCGCGCAGATAGATCATGTCGCGTGTGAGGTTGGGTATTTCGATGCCGATCAGACCTCGTCCCGGGATGGGAGCCTGCACGCGGATGGATTTGGCTTTGATGGCCAGGGCCAGGTCGTCGGCCAGGGAGGTGAATTTGCTCACCTTCACGCCCTTGGCGGGTTCCAGCTCATACTGCGTGATGATCGGCCCGATATTCACGTTGCGCACTTCCGCCTCAATGCCGAATTCCGCCAGCTTGTCCTTCAACACCTGGCTGGTGCCCAAAATCTGGTTTTCTATCTCTTTGCGGTCGCGGTCGGAAAGTTTGACGGGGCTTTCCAAAAAATCCGCGATCGAGGGCATCACATACTCGCGTTCCTCATCCGGCAGGGTTTCCGGACTGGATGCAGGCGGCTTTTTCCGCTCTACGGTTGTGGGTTTGAGGTCCGGGGTGGTATCTTCAAGGGGCTTGTCCGGAAATTCCTGTTTCCCGTCTTGGGAATGGTTTTGGATCACAGGTTGAGGCACCGGCTGGACGGGAATGTCCTTGTTGATGGTCGGCTTGGCCGCTTTTTCCTTTTTGGGAGCGGCTTCCCTGCCCTGGGTCAGTTCCCCCCAGAGCCTGGCAAAGAAATCCTTGAGGCGCCGGTAATCCAGGAAGAGGATCAGGGCAAAGACGCTGCCCAAAACCAGCAGCAAAGTGGCCCCGAAGGTATTGAACACCGCCGACAGGCCGATCCAGAAAGCCTTGGGGATCACGGCAAGTTCCGGCTGCACGATGTTCCTGGCCAGCCACACCTGTAGCAGAAAAGCCGCGATCAACAGCAGATAAAACTTCTGCCGTTTACGCTGCGCCAGGGGCTCAAGAAAATAGAGAAAGCTGATGATGCCCGTGAGAATGGCCGCGATCAGCGAAAAGTGATAGCCAAAGAGGTAGGAAACGCCATAACCCACCGCCACACCGAACACTCCGATGGGATTGTCCACCTGCGCTCCTCTCAGGAAGGGCCAGCGGAAAAGGTTTCCGCGCAGGCTCAGGTGGTCTTTGTCGTTAAGGATGGATTCCCAGCCAAAGAGCAGGCTGATCATCACCAGCAGTGCCAGCAGAGTCAAAAAGCCTGCAATGAGGCGTTTCTGCCAGAGCTTCAGGCCGAAGGAACGTCTGGTCTTGGAACTGCTTTTCTTTCTGGTAGCAGCCATTTGGTTCGCCCCTAAACGCTGAAGCGCACGGAGATGATGTCGCCGTCGCGCACGATGTATTCCTTGCCTTCCAGCCGGAAGAGGCCTTTTTCGCGCAGATGCTTTTCGCTGCCGTGTTCCATCAGGTCGGTATAGCGGAAACATTCCGCCCGGATGAAGCCCCGGGCCAGGTCTGAATGGATTTTCCCGGCGGCCGTGACGGCATTGTCTCCGTCCTCGATGGTCCAGGCGCGCACCTCGTCCTCGCCCACGGTGAAAAAGCTGATATAGCCCAGCATGCTGTAGCAGAGTCGGGTGAATCGGTCGCGGATGCTTTCGCTGATGCCCATGTCCTCGCGGAAAAGCTGCGCTTCCTCGCCATCCAGCCTGCTCAGTTCTTCTTCAAAGCGGCCCGCGATCACTTCTGTGGTGTAGCCTTTGGCGGCGATTTCCTGCTTGAGCCCGTCTAGGGCGTGAAAGTCGTCCTCGGAGCAGTTGATCAGCACCAGCAGCGGTTTCTGACTGAAGAAGCGGAAGCCGCGCAGGGCCTTTTCCTCATCCGCTTGCAGTTGCAGTTCGCGCAGGGGCTTTCCGCTCTGCAGGTGTTCGCATACCTGGCGCAAAATCTTTTCCTCGAACTGGATGGCGGGGGTTTTCACACCCCTTTTGTAGCCCAGTTCGATCTTTTCGATCCGCCGCTCCGCCACGATCAGGTCCGCCAGCAGCATCTCGTCTTCAAACGAGGCTAGTTGCCGCGCGGGATCGCCAGCGGCGAACAGTTCGTCCAGCTCCTCGTCCTGAAAGGCGCGCAGCACCAGCACGAAACCCTCGTTGGACTTGATGTCGGAAAAGAGCGCGTTGTCCGGATTCTCTGTTTGGGTGGAGAAGATGCCGGGATAGTCGCGGTATTCGATATGGGCGTAAATGGTCTTTTTGGGGTGGTAAAGTTCGCTGAGTTTGGTCACCCGTTCATCCGGAACCTGCACCACGCCAACGTTGGCTTCGGTGGCCACGGGGGCGTATTTATCTGTGCTGGCAGAGCTTCCGGTGAGGGCATTGAAAATGGTGGTCTTGCCGCTTTTGGGCGGTCCGATGAGGGCTATTTTCATGGTTTGGGATTCTCCACAAGGCTTTTCAGGGAGCGCAGTTCCGCTCCGCTCAGATAGCGCCATCTGCCCAGCGGCAGGTCTTTGAGCATCAGGGTGCCGAATTGCAGGCGTTTCAGGCGCACCACTTTGGCCCCCACAGCCTCCACCATCTGGCGGATCTGGCGTTTGCGGCCTTCGGTTATCACCATCTTCAGGGTCATGCCCTTATCGCTGTCGTTTTTAACGAACACTCCTGCCGGAAGCGTGATTCCGCCTTCGATCTGCACCCCGCGGCGCAGTTCCTCCAGCTCTTTGCGGCTGAGGCGGCGGTTGACCTCCACCCGGTAAACCTTTTCCACCCTGCGTTTGGGATGGATGAGGGCGTTGATCATCTCGCCGTCGTTGGTCATCAGCAGCAGGCCTTCCGAGTTTTTGTCCAGGCGTCCGGTGTAGCGCAGGTTTGCGGCACTTTCCGGCAGCAGGCTGTAGATGGTTTCCCGCTTCAATTCATCGGAATGGGTCACCACATAGCCCCGCGGCTTGTTCAGCATCAAATAGACCTTTTCAGCGATCCGCAGTTCCTTGCCCCGCAGGCTCACTTTGTCCCGGGGTCCAACCCTGCGGCTGAGGTCCAGACAGGGCTCTCCGTTAACGCTCACCTCGCCGGAGCGGATCAGCTCGTCCGCCTCGCGGCGCGAGCAAATCCCGCATTCAGCCAGCCAGCGGTTCAGCCGTGTGCCGTCACCAGGTTTCGAGGCTGTTTTGGATGATCGTGCTGAAGAGCCGTTCGACGAGCTCATCGGTCGCTTCCTCTTTGCTTTTTGATTTGGCGGTGCTGGAATCGGCTCCGTCCGCCGCGTAAGCCTCGTTCAGGGTCAGATTCTTGTTTTCGTAGATCACCTGGTTGTTCACCAGATCGGTGAAAACCACGCTGCAGGACAGCCGCAGCATATAGTCCTGAACGTTGTTGCCGCTGTCATAGCTGTAAACACTCTCGGAAAAGTCCAGAATGGTCCCTTCCAGCGTGCAGTCCGGCTGCTGGGTGACCAGCTTCAGGCGGCCGTCGCGGCTGAACTGCTGCGTGAGGCCGTTGAGCACTGTATCGCCCAGGTCGAACTGGGAACTCTGGTTCTCAAACGGGCGCACGGCAATTTTTTTCAAATGCGGGTAAGCATTTGAATATACGGAATATGAACATCCCAAAAGTACCGCTGACAGCAGTCCGAACCAAATAAATCTCTTGACCATTATGCCATACTCAAAATAATCTCTATCTTTGTCAAGTTAAACCTTTTCACAATACCCGATCAGGTTTTTTATGAATGCCACTACCAAGGGAGGTAAACCATGGCGAAAAAGTTTCTGTCCAAAGCGGACGTGGCCAAAAAGCTGAAAGTATCCGATCGCGTTGTACAGGAAATGATTAACAGCAAGACCTTTGAGACCAAGTTGGTGGGAAAAAACATCAAGATCGACGAAGATTCCCTCAACGAATGGCTGGAAAACCTCAATGAATCCGAAGAAAAGATGCTCGCCCTCAAGCGCGTTATCTGCCACTTTGAGGAATACATGCGGCCGGAAAACATCTTCCTGGATTTCGAGGCCGAAAACAAGTTTGATGCAATCCGCATCCTCAGCGTCAAGGCCAAGGAACTCAAGCTGGTGCGCGACGCCCGCTGGCTCTATGAGGTGGTGGTGGCCCGCGAGGAACTCATCTCCACTGCCATCGGCCACGGCGTGGCTCTGCTCCATCCCCGCTATCTGCATCCCTCCAAGATCAAAACCCCCAGCATCCTCTTTGGCCGCTCCAGCATCCCGGTGGATTTCGACGCCCCGGACAACAAACCCGTGAACATCTTCTTCATGCTCCTGCTCCACAATGACAAACAGCACCTCTTCAGCCTCTCCTACATCTCCAAGCTGATCATGAACCCCGAGATCCTGGCCGCCTTCAGCACAGCCTCCAGCGTGGAGGAAATCCACAACTGCCTTACGGTGCTGCCTGAACAGCAAAACAAATAAGATGCCCCGCGTCCGCGTGATTCTCGGCAGCCGGAGCGATTTGGCCGCCTGCGAGCCTGTGAAGCAGGTTTTGGCTGACTTTGAGGTGGACTATGATTTCCACGTTTCCTCCGCCCACAGAAAACCAGAGGAAACCGCCCGGCTGGCCAAAAACGCCGAAGCGGAAGGGGTTCAGGTAATCATTGCCGCCGCCGGAATGGCAGCCCACCTGCCCGGTGTCATTGCCTCCCACACCGTTTTACCCGTGATCGGGATTCCCCTCGCCAGCGGAGGTCTCGGCGGCCTCGACGCGCTGCTTTCCATCGCGCAAATGCCCCCTGGCGTGCCTGTGGCCGGCGTTGCCATCGGCGGGGCCAAAAACGCTGCCTTGCTGGCTGTGCAGATACTGGCGCTGCAGGACCCTGAACTCCGGGCCAAATTCCGCGCCTATAAGGAAAAACTCGCCGAAGGCTGATACTCTGACCAGAGTGTAGCTTAGATCTACCTCACGAAGAGGGGTTCCCTCGGGGCACTAACTATGTGCCCTCGATATAGTTACGTTGCCTCTCCGGGCCTGGTCGTCAGTTTGTCTGAACGCCCGGCTTAGTCCCAGCCCTCCGCTTCACGTAATCCATATTGCTTGTCCACCTGGCGGATAATGGCGTCTAAAATCAGCTCGCCTGTGTCGTACACGTCGAACGGCTTGAAGCCCAGATACTTGTCCCATTGTCCTGCCACATAATCGTGTGAAACCACGCGGTAAACTCTTTCGGGGACAAGCGGTTCGCCATTTACGGTATAGCGGTTTTGCCAGGGCAGGTCGTCGTCGGAGGACTGGCTTTTTATCACTTGCGTGTCGAAGCCCAAACCGGCCACTTCGCAGATGTCATGCGGTTTTTCCACCGCGTGCCTGAGGTTGATTTCGTCGAGTAAGATGAGGTCGCTTCCCCGGCAGGAAAAGACGGTGACGGTGTTGTTGAAGGGCGCCAGTTCGTGCAGGTCGCGCAGGGTCACAGCCCCGGCGGGGATTTTTTTGCGCAGGCCGCCGTTGTTGATAATGGCCAGGTCGGGTTTGTAAACATCCATATACTCGTTTCTTAGGGCGTTCGCAACCCAGCGCGAAAGGGCCGTGGACTGGTATTTGTCCGGGACCCATGTTTCTGGCAGATAGCCGATTACCCTCTGCATCTGCACCTGCACCAAAGCAATCTTTTGGGAAATATACTCGGCCAGGGGGCTGATGAACACTTTGGAGCTCGTTTCCAGGGGGATGAGCTGGTTGGAAAGGGAGGCTACGCGGTCATCCTCGACCTCTAAATTAACCTGTCCCAGCCAGTTCAGATGCGAGCCGCTGTAGAGCAGGTATTTGCCGTTGATGAAAAAAGGTGTTTCAGCTTTGATGTGGTCGTGCCCGCCGATGATGATGTCCACCCTGTCGTCGAGGCTCTCCGCCAGCAGGCTGTCGGCCTCAAAACCCTGGTGGCTCAGCACCACTATGAGGTCGCTCTTGCGATCCACCTCGTCCAGATACATATTGACGGCATCGGCCGGGGGCAGGATGCGCACGCTGCTAACGTTTTGCGCTTTAACCTTTTCCGGCAGCAGCTCCAGGGTGATGCCGAACACCCCGATCCGCAGGCCGTCCTTTTCGATGATGGCATAGGGATGCCCGCCAACGGGTTGGCGCGTGCTTTTGTCCAGCAGGTTGGTGCAGACGAAGGGATAGTTGGCCCGCGCGGCGAGGTCGCGGGTGTTGGAATAAGAGAAATCGAACTCGTGGTTGCCGAAAGTGCTGGCGTCAAGCTTCAGGCGGTTGAAGACCTCGATGACGGCGCCGCCGTGCACGTTGTCATCAACCAGCGAAGCGAAGATGGAGCCGGTCTGCTGGTCGCCGCTGTCCAGATAGACGGAGCGCGGATTTGCGGACCTCGCCGCCGTCAGGATTTCCTCCAGAACGAGGTAGCCGCCGCGGTTCAGCCCGCTGGCCTCATCCCATTTGGATTCAAAAACACCATGGCTGTCCCCGGTGTAGAAAATGCTCAGGGGCAGGGCGCCCAAACTGGTGACGGCGGCCAAAACCAGTAGCATAAAGTACTTCATTGCTTTCATCCCGGATTCCTTGATTTATGCAGATCAAGCCAACCCCCAAATGCGGGGTGCGCTTCTGTCTTTTTATACGGATATTTACCTGATATCCCCCTGCTTGATTGTGTCAAGCTGAAATTCGGCGTTCCCTGGAAAAGGGAGTTTGTCTTTGTGCCGAAGCTTCTGTCGGGAGCCGGTTCTTGTACAGGAGGCCGCTGTCCCGCCTCTTCTCTTGCTCAATGCCGGCGTGTGACCAGAGACCAGCAGAAACCCAGTCCGGCCGTTAAGGCCCTTTCCTGTGCTTCGGATCCGCCTCCCGTATAATGCCCGCATTTGATGCGGGGATCTTGAGGGAGGCATGGGAGAGGGATGGTAAAGAGTGCTAAGGGCCTGGCTGACAGGATATGGCGATTGGTAAGCAGTTGTGGCTCTCTTTCAAATCAAGGGGGTATGGGCTCTCAAACAAAAAGCAGCCCGGAGGGCGGCAGAACGATAGCGAGGGTGTAAAGTGAGCGCGTCGAGCGAAACCTTTCGCCAATGGATCCCGGATCAATGTCACCTCGCGGGCTCGGTGCCGTCCGGGATGACGTAGGCCTGGAGGCTGGCGTCGAGCAAGGAACGGGCATCGACGCCAGCAATACTTCCTGTAGTCCAAGCTCGCAAGCTCGCTGGACTCCAGGCTCCACCAACATCGACGACAGCAAAGGAAGAGCGCTTCAACGTATTTTCCTGCCGTCGATGCTCACCGCGTTCGCTGTACGCTAGGCAAAAAGGCGGTACAGCGACCACCTGTATAAAGGTGGCGGCGCTCGCCGAAGCGCCGAAACTCCCAAACCCACGTCATTCCGGGCTTGACCCGCAATCCAGACCGGGCAGAATAGCCTATAAACCACCACCCAACCCCAAACCCACGTCATTCCGGGCTT
>JAAYWB010000034.1 GCA_012516855.1 Candidatus Cloacimonadota bacterium | reverse complement strand
TGCCCCTGGTAGCCACTGGCGGCAACGTGATGACCGACGGCCAGGGCAAGATGATGTCAACCAACCTCATCATGACTGAGAACGATGGAGTTCAGAATTCCCAAGTGACCGAATATAGCTACACCCTGGCCGAGATCGAGGACTTGGTGCAGGAATACCTGGGCGTGAATGAATACTTCATGTATGCTGACCCGCTCTCCAACTCCAGCATCGATCACATCGACTGCCACGCCAAACTTCTGGACGTGGACAAAGTCATGATCGCTCGTGTGCCGGTTGGCCATTCCAACTACGCCGCTCTGGAAAATGTGGTGGACTACTGGGAGAGCAAAACCTCCAGCTACGGAACCCCCTACCAGATCTTCCGCGTTGACCAGACCAGCGAGAACGAACCCTACGCCAACTCCTTTATCTTCAACAACAAGATCTATGTCCCACAGTGGAACTCGACCGCTTCAGCGGCTGACCAGGCTGCCATCGCCGCCTATCAGGCAGCTATGCCGGGTTACACCGTGCAGGGCTACTACAGCTCTTCCTGGCTCTCCGATGACGCCGCTCACTGCCGCGTGCACACCATCTTCGACGAGCAGATGATCCACATTGCGCATGTGCAGCCGACTTCGGCGACCGCCAACAGCTATGCGACCCTGGACGTGACGATCACCCACAGCAATCCGCTGAATGGCGGCAGCACCTACATCGCCTACCGCCACAGCACCACAGGACAATGGCTGACTGCACCACTCACCCTGGTCTCCGGTAACAACTGGACTGCCAGCGTGCCTACCCCCGCCCTGGGCCAGACGCTCTACTACTACATCCTGGCCACGGACACCACGGGCAGGACAGCCCAGATGCCGCTCTGCGGCGCCAGCGATCCCTTCGAGCTTTTGGTGGACACCGCTGGAGCAAACACACCACCCACCATCGCCCTGCCAGATACGTTCGAGTTCAACATGAACGGCAGCCTGGTGGTGAATTTCAGCCAGTATGTGGATGATGCGGACGGTGATCCCCTAACCCTTAGCTACGGCGGGAACACAAATGTGAACGTTGCCATCAACGGCCTGATTGTCACCTTTACCGCCACCGCAGACTGGTACGGCACCGAAGCCTTGACCTTTACGGTCAGCGACGGGACTGACACAGCCAGCGATGGCGTGAACGTGAAAGTCAACCTCACCTGGCTGGCGGTACCAGACGTAAGTGTCAGCTATATTGATGCCACCACCGACTATGTAAAATTGCAGTGGAGTGCCATAACCAACGCGAACTACTATCAGATCTGGGTAAGCGCCGATCCCTATGGAACCTACACCTTCCTGGGAGAAACCACTGATGCTTACTGGAACGATATGGATCTCAGCCACGCGATGCGATTCTACAAGGTCATCGCTTCGAATGAGTCCTATACAAACGCCAAATAACCAAGCAACTCCATAAAGAACAAGCCCGGCCATTCCAGCCGGGCTTGTTTGTTTTTTTCACAATAATCCGTGGGGGCTATTTGATCCGCGCCACCCGCTGCGTGGCATTTGTGGAACCAGCATCCAGCCTCAACAAATAGATCCCTGAGGGAACCTCCCGGCCTCGCTCATCCTTGCCGTCCCAACTGAAATGGGCTTCTCCAGCGGGAAGAACGCCGTTGTGCAGATGCCGGAGCGCCTGGCCCCGCAGATTGTAAACAGTAAGCTCCGCTTGACTTTTTGCAGGCAGGGCAACGTTCAGGACACAGGCTGCGGAAAAGGGGTTCGGATACGCGTTCAGAGTGGGGCTGGAAACCTGCGGTATTTCATCCTGAGGCGTGGAAACAGCCGGGAACTGCAAATCCAGGGCCATGTAGTTGATGTTGCCCCATTCTAATCCATGTTCGGGCGGCAGTTGCGACCCCCAGTTGTAATCGTCGTAAAACATCAGCCAAAGCCGCTTCCAATCTCCGGTAGGGCCCGACGTAGTCAGAGGCAGCAAGGCATCGGAGGGATACACCCACATCGGTGTCATGCCCGCCAGTTCTGGATTCTCCACCCCGCTCAACACAACCGGTTCGCTCCAATGCGAGCCTTGGTCAGCACTCAGTGCCAGAAAAATCTCCGGATCGTCTTCGTAAGCCGCATACTGCAAAGAATCAGCCGGAAACAGATTGTACATCCGGGCTTTGTAGCTGTCCTGCCAGAGGCAGGCCATGCTGCCATCCGGGCCTCCGCCGGTGAGGCGGATATAGTTGAAGGCAAACATCATCATTACCGTTCCTGCCGTTTCCTCCGTGTCCCAATGGCAGAAGGGAAAATGAAAGCGCATGTCAGGCTGCTCCTGGTTCAGGGGCCAACTGTCAGCATTCAGGTTTCCATCCGCGTCCCAGGGCATCCACCAGAGGTCGTCGGAACTGGTTCCCGCCACGGGAAAAACCTCGCGGATGGCGAATTGCTGGGTGTCCGGATCGAACACAACTTCCTTGACCGTGTATAGGTCCGGGTTCAGATAACTTTCCTCGCCAATCCTCAGAACCCAAAGCCCTGGAAAATGCAGCACTCCGTTGGCATCGATCAGCAGGTTGAAATGCCCGGAATTGCTTATTATGTAATAGATCTCATCATCGGGGACAGCTGTTTGGTTGGGCGGCTCGCCCTGGTAAAAGGCGTGCCGCATCAACCACGAGTTCCAAGGATTGTAGGAAGGGATCCTGCTGGAATGGCTGTAATGCTGCCAGGTTCCGGCGCCGTAGTTGTCGCAGACGAAGACGTCGAGGTCCGGCTCATCGCTGGCCTCGTAAGTGTTTGGATCGTAGGCGGAATGGTACCCGGCATAGTAGATGCGGCCATCATCGCCCACCGCGAAAGAGCCATACATCCTGCGCACAAAGGTATCCGCCTCCGCGTGCCAGGCATCCAATAGCGGAATAGTGGTGTAGGACCAGTTCAGAGGTTGCAGCGCGTCCAGCATGGCTGCGTTGAAATCCGCGTAGGCGACCAATACGTTTTCAGAAACCAAGTCGCCCGCGGCCTGGGAATTCCTGCCCAGAATATAAACCCGGCGCATGCCCGGATTGGGCGAAGGACCGGTTTTGATGCTGGGCCAGATGAATTCGTCATTTTCATGTCCAGCTGGAAGGGAGGGCGGATCGAAAACCGGGACCCGGTCTCCGTAAGTTCCTGGAAAACTTACGGGATCGTGTTCGTGCATGAACACCACTTCCAACTTGTTGTCGGCGTCGTGGTCCTCATGCCAGGCGTAGAGGGCCTTTCCGCTGCTTTGGTCCCAAGCCAGCGAAGCGAAGCCCATCTGCGTATCCACGTCCTGCCAGGGATCAACCACAGTCTGCATCTGCCCCGCGGCGTCGATGTAGCTGAAATAGACCTTGCGCGGGCTGGAGTAGCTTCCCCGCTTGGCATGATAGACCATCACCCGGCCGCTGCCCTGGTCCGGTGCAAACTCGGCCACGGGCAGGTCGCTGTAGCCGCCCATCACATAGTCGTAATAGCTTTGGGTAACGAAAACCGGAGGAACGGAGATCTCATACAAGGGGATTTGGGCGCAAAGCATTCCCACAGCGCAACCGAGCCAAAGCAAAAGCAAAGCAAAACGTTTCATGTTGAACCTCGTCGGGCGGCCAATATATTCCATAAAAATCCAAACCACCCCATGGAAACGATTCTCTTTACCCCCCCATTGTCAAGTAAAATATTCGCATCATTGCTTAATAGGTTCGGCATCGCCCAGCACTGCCCCACCGACTTTTCCTTGACGCCACCGCGGTCCGGTAAATCCTTTGGCCCAGAGCTTTGAAAGTGAACTGATATGGAAAACAGCAACACTAAACAACCCGGCGCGATAGGCCTCAGGCCGATGCCGGAGGATTTGCGTGAAGCTTTGAAAGAGCTTTACCCTTGGGATAAGCCACCGGAATACTTCGCCGTAGGCCATGCCTGGTCAGACGGCACTATCTACAGCTATTCCCGCCAGGGGGAAGACCGCTTGCTCAAGGTGATGCCAGCAGGTTCTCAACGCTCCCTGGCCAGCGTGGCGGAGCGTCAAGCCTGGCAGGAATGGCTAAGCCGGAACGGTGTGGATACCTTGCCCCCTCTGCATTCGGAGGCGGGCAGGCTGGCGGAGGCCGTCACCTGCGGCACTCAAGAATATATTGTTTACGCCTGGAGGATGGTGTCCGGAAAGCAAGTCCAGTTAGGCGATCCGCGCGATTGCTCAGATTTTTACAGACGCTGGGGGGAGATGCTGGGAAAAATGCACCGTCTGGCCAAAAGCTGGCCCCAGTGGCAACATTCCGCCTGCATAGACGCCAGCGGCAGCCCTCTTATCAGCCGGCAGCGAGAGTGGGAGGTTTTCCACCGCCGGTTTCAAGACGATGAGGTCCGTGCTGCCTGGTCTGTGATGAAAACCGAACTGGATGCCCTTCCAGTCACCCGCGACAATCACGGCTTTTTACACAATGACCCCCATCCCGGCAATATCCTGGCAGAGGACAACCGCCTCATCCTGATCGATTTCGACGTGGCGAACTATCTCTGGTTCATGGTGGAAATCGCCATCTGCGTTTACAGCGAGTATTCGCGCGTGAATTTCCATTCCCCCTGGGCCAGGCGCGATGCCGAACTGGACGCCATTTTCATCACCCCTTTCATGGAGGCTTACGAAAGCGAAAACACGCTGCCTGCTGAAGAATACGGCTGCGTGGAACTTTTCCTCAATTACCGCCGCTTCCTGATGTTCGCCTGCTTCTTTGAACAGATCAGGGAAGGCTCGCCGGAGTATCTGGCCTGGATGAAACAGGATATCATCCACGCCCGGAACTATTTACCGGAAGATAACTGGTTCGCCCGCCGATAATTCCCGGTGGCTACACCCTGAGCGCCCTTTTCCATCCCACTCCCATGCCTCCCGCACAATACTCGCATCAAATGCGGGCATCATGCGGGAGGCACGACAGGAACACAGGAAAGGGCCTTAACGGCCAACCGGCATCGCTACGCTCATTCGAAAGGACTTTGAAGCTGGAATGAGGGCAACCGCGCCCACTCCATCTGAACATGAGCCTTTTCCTAAGCCAGAAAAAAGCCCGGCATAACCGGGCTTCTTCATTATGATTGGTTGAGTTGCTCAGATTTTCAGGTTGAGGGCATCCACCACCAGTTTCTGGAGTTCGGGTTTTTCCTGGAGGTCGCTGCCCATAAGGAAATCGCGGCGCTGCTGGAAGCGGTCTTTCAGCAGTTCCTGGTATTTGTCCAGGTTGCCGCGTTTGGCCGGATCGTAGAGGTCGTAATAACCGGGCAGGATCTTTTCGATGCTTTCGCGGGTGGGAATCATCGCTCCGGGCAGGGCGGTCCAGGGTTCCCACTGCAGTTGGTCGAGCAGGATGGCGGTCTGGAGGGTGAGGGAGGTTTTGAGCGGAATGGCTTCCAGCACTTCGTCAGATTCTTTCCAGTAACCGCGGGAGTTGAAGCAATAGAAATCCGCACCGTTGTCGGCCACCTGAATGAAAGCTTCGACGTCGCGGTAAAGCTCATAAACGCGGAATGGATTGGCGAAAGGCTCGAAGACCAGTTTTTTAAGCTCGTCCTCGGTGACGTTCTCGGCCCGGTTGCGCTGGGTCATGAGCGCAGCGCCCATGGCGATGGCAAGGTGTTTGTCCGCCAGTTTGAGGATGGGAGGCAGCGCGGAGTCTTTCATCAGCCAGACCAAAGCCTTGGGGAAAGCGCAGCGGTTCACGTAATTGCCCAACAGGGAGCGGTCGAGCAGGGCACGGCCGTTTTGGTTGCGGGTGTCCTGGCCGATGGGGATCCGCTTGCCGTCGAGTTCCACAACCGCGTGGTTCATCACGGCGAGGGCATATTTCCAGTCCGGATGGTCCGGCGGACGGCTGTCCGTCTTGTCAAAGAGGGTGGGTTCCCACACGCGGCAGATCTTGTTTTCCAGGTCGATCTGGAAGGCGTCGTCGTGAAGCACAACTTTGGACACACCCTGAGGCATGGTGCCGGCGTTGTCGTGGCTGTTCGTGTGGGAGGATTTTCCCGTGCCGGAGAGGCCGTAGAAGGCGATGGAGCGTTTGCCGAGGGCGTGGAATTTGGGGTCGTCGCAGGTGGAGAAATCCAGTTCCTTGATGCCACCGTGACAAGCGGCCATGCCGATGCGGATGCCGGAAGTCCAGGCCAGGGTGAGGGTGCCTTTTTTCCTTTCACCGAAATAGCGCATGCCCAGGTTGACGATCACGTTGTGCTTTTCGTCCACGAGGGCCAACTGGGGCGCGCCGACGTTGTTGTAGAAAGGATCGTCGCAGGTCCATTCGTTGAAGGCGATGAGGATGATGTCCTGGATGGGCAGTTTGGGGCTGGCTTCATACTGTTCTTTGAGCTGTTCGTAAGGCGCGAAGTTCAGCAGCCAGTTGTAAAGGTTGGCGACGTCGCTCTCCGTGGTGATGAAGGTGGCTTTTAGCATCAGGTCTTTGTCCATTCCGAGGATCGCCTCAGCCTTAACCAGCGGGTAGTGCTGCATTTGCCATACTGCTTCGCGGAAGTCGCCTTCCAGCTTGTTTTTCTTGCTGGCGTCTAGGCGATGGTAAAAACGGCGGGCTTTCGCGGTGCGGCCAATGATGTTGCCGTGGCAGTCGTCCAACACTTTGGCATCAGCGGGAAGATTGTGCAGTTTCACAAATTCCGGATAGACGGGGAGGTCGGTAACGGTTATGCCGGGCTGTTTCTTCGCCATTTCATAGGCTTGGCGGATGTCGATTTTGCGCACTTTGTCGTTGTTCATGAGCGTCTCGGCGATGGCGCGGATCGGAGACATCTCTTTCAGGCTGCCGTAATATTCGGCACTGCTTTTACTGGCCATGTTTCCTCCTGGTATGGCTATATTTTATATGTTGAAAATCAAATCAGGCGGCGTCAAATTACGCCGAGTTGCTTCCCGATGGTGCGGAACTTGTCCAGGGCGAAATCCAGTTGTTCATTCGTGTGGGTGGCCATAAAGGATGTGCGGATGAGACAGGAGTTTGGCGGAACGGCCGGCGGCACAACGGGATTGATAAAGACGCCCTCTTCGCCAAGGCGTTTCCACATTTCAAAGGCGACCTTCATCTCGCCCACATGTAGCGGAATCACCGGTGTGCAGGATGTCCCGGTGTCGTAACCCATTGCCTGAAACTCTCTTAGCATGTAGTGTGTGATTTCCCAAAGGCGTTCGATCCGCTCCGGTTCGGACTCCATGATCTTCAATGCTGCCAACACGCTGGCTGTGGAGGCCGGGGGCAACGAAGCGGAAAAGATCAGGGCACGGGATTTGTGCTTCAGATAGTGGATCACCTCTTCGTCTGCGGCGATGAAGCCGCCCACGGAGGCCAAAGATTTGCTGAAGGTCCCCATGATCAGGTCTGTCTCGGCGATGAGGCCAAAATGCTCGGCGGCGCCGGCCCCCTTTTTACCCAAAACGCCTAGAGAATGGGCTTCGTCCACCATCAGGCTGGCTCCGTATTTCTGGCAGAGCTTCACTATTTCCGGCAGATTGGCGATGTCGCCTTCCATGGAGAAAATTCCGTCCACGATGACCAGGCTGTTTTTGCCGTCTGTCTTTTTCAGAGCTCGCTCCAGAGCAGCCATGTCATTGTGGTTGTAACGCAGCATGGTGCCCAGCGAGAGCGCGCAGCCGTCGATGATCGAGGCATGGTCAAACTTGTCGGTGATCATGAACTCGTCTCTGTTCACTATCGCGGAGATGCAGCCCAGGTTGGCTTGGTATCCTGTTGGATAGGCCAGCGCGGCGCCTTTTCCAACGAGACGGGCGAGTTCCTCCTCAAGCTGGATGTGAATGTCCAGGGTGCCGTTCAGGAAGCGCGATCCGGCACAGCCACTGCCATATTTTTTCACCGCGGCGATGGAGGCTTCCTTCACCTTGGGATGAGTGGTGAGCCCCAGATAGCTGTTGGAACCGAGCATAAGCATTTTCTGGCCGTTGCAGATAACCTCGGTATCCTGTTCCGAAGATATTTCCCGGAAATAAGGATAATAGCCGGCAGCGATAGCGCGTTTGGCGTCTTGGAAGGAGTGACGTTTGTCGATCAGACTCATTTATACCTCAATTCAGATAATACGGAATTCTTTCAAATACTTTTGGGTAGCCGTGAGCAGGCTGAAGATCATGTAAACCAAAGGCACGGAGAACAGCATGCCGAACACGCCGCCAAAATAGCTGCCGGCCAATACCGTAAGGATCACCAACAAAGGTTGCATTTTCATGGTTTTTCCCACAATGGCGGGATAGACCACGTAGTTGTCAACCTGCTGCACCAGGAACATGGCAATGCAGGCCCAGAGAATGTTCACCGACGGCATGCCGCTGAACAGGATGACCAAGACGGCGATAAAGCCTCCCAGCCAGGGGCCGATGTAGGGAATGATGTTGGTTAGGCCTGCAATGGCGCCGATCACCACTGAGTAGGGTACCCCAAGCATGCCAAGCGCAATTGTTGACATGATGCCAACCGCCAGCATCTCCAGCAGGATGGCGCGCAGATAATTACCCACGTTCTCATCGACCTTCTTCAGCAGGATCAGTGAAATCTCGAAATACTTGTTTGGCACGAGGCTCATCATGCCGCGGCGGATGCATTTTTTGTCGCTTAGCAGGAAAAACGAGAATATGGGCACCATCAGCACCATGGCAAGAGAGCCAAGTATGGACTGATAGTTGGAAATCAGGAGTTGGGGGAATTCACTGATCTTGGTTACTGCGGTCTCCAGAAAAGTCTCGAACCGAGTGAGCAAACCCATCTGGGGAACCGAATGGTCGAGGCTTTCCACAAACTCGTGAAGCGACTTGAAGCCGGGCAGTTCCAGGATCGTTTGCAGCAGCGGTCTGTCTGTTCGGCCAAGCAGGGCCAGGAACTGATTGCCTTCCCGGATCAGCACTGGCACATAGGTAGCGATCAGCCAGGCCAGCAAGCCCAGGATGACCAAATAGACGATCAGCGTTCCCAGCCATCGAGGCACTCGTTTGTATTCCATCCAGGTAATGACAGGATCCAGAAAATTGGCCAACACCAGCGACAGCAGAAGGTACATCAGCAGCGGCCGGTAAAAAATGAAGGCCAATATGCAGGCTGCCAGGATGATGATGGTGAAGATGAGCCGGTTCCAGTTCATGATCTTGTTAGCGGATGCGGCTCCGGATGTATCCACCCAGGAAGCAGCAGCAGGCTTGAAGGAGTTTTACTCCAAGGGCAGGGTCACGGGCCAGCATTTCCTGCAGGTCATCCACAGAGAGAGCTTTCAGCTTCAGGTCCGTGAGAGCCTTGACGCTGCTGAGCCGTTTTTTGCCGGAAAACAGGTCCAGCACACCGATGAATTGGTTCTTTTTCAGCACAGTCGACCCTTCGCCCTCGAAGAGGGGTGATACCTCCATTTCGCCTGATTCCACGAAATATATCACTTCCAGCGGATTGCCACGCTCGAAAACACTCTCCCCGGCCCGAAATTCCCTGTTGTGCAGAAAACTGGCCACCAAAGCACGCTGATGGGAATTAAGATCTTTGAAAAGAGAATAGCGCAGCAGTTCTTTGTGAGCATCCGCGGCAGTGAACAGACGCTTGAACCAAAGCAATAGTTTTGAAGCCAAATCATCCTCCTTCATGTGCTGATAAGCGGCACGAAAGTGCAGCCGCCGTGTTCGCTAGTGGTGAAGCCTTCGGCAGTGCGGACCACTTTGTTCAGGATCTGGTAATAACCACTTCCCACGGGCACAACCAGAATGCCGTCAACTGCCAGTTGTTCTTTGAGGCGCGGGGGAATCTCTGTAGCAGCGGCACTTACCACAATCTTGTTGAATTCCCTGAAGGCTGGATAGGCCTTTTGCCAACCTTGGGCGCCGTCGCCGATGCGGAAATGGATGTTTTTATAACCCTGTTCTTTAAGTATGCCCTGGGCTTTTAGAGAAAGGGCTTCCAGCCGCTCCACAGTGCAGACGGTTTGTGCCAGTTCGGCCAACAAGGCGCTCTGATAGCCGCTACCGGTGCCGATTTCCAGCACTGTGTCCGTATCCCTGAGTTCCAGATACTGCAGCATGATGGCTATCATCAAAGGCTGGGATATGGTTTGGGCCAGTTCGATGGGCAGAGGTTGGTTGCGGTAGGCGTAATCCCTGTATTGAGGCAACACATAGACCTCACGGGGCACTTTGGCGAAAGCGGCCAACACTCGTTCATCCGTGATCCCGGAACGGGCCAGGTCCTTCGCCAAAAGCGCTCGCTGGTCTTCAAACCGCATCAGGCATTCTCAATCCGGAGCAGGGAGTTGGTCTCCAGCCATTCCAGGATGCTGGGAAAAGCGTCGCCAAGAGTAAGGCTGGCTCCCAACGGAGTGATGGAAATGAAGTTATCGGCGATGGCCTCGGCATCTGTTCCCTTCTGGATTTCCCAATCGGGCAGGTCTCCGCCGATACGGTAAACAAAGCCGTCCTCAAGTTCTTCGATCACCTTGATGAAATTGTAATACTTGCGGTGTCCCGTGTTGGTTAGCCTGACACCTTTTATTTCTGAGGAGACCACATTGGGAAAATTGATGTTCAGGATGCCGCGCTCTGGAATGATTGTGTCCACTCCCATTTCCAGCAGCTTCACCATCCAGCCGGCTGCTGTGTCAAAATTCTGCCCCTGATATGAATTGATGGAAACGGCTATGGCCTTGCAGCCCAAGAGGCTGGCTTCCAAGGCGGCAGCAACAGTTCCGGAGTAGAGAACGTCCTCGCCCATGTTCTGCCCAGCGTTGATGCCTGAGATCACCAGGTCCGGCACTTCTTTCAGGATTTTCTGGGTGGCCACCACGACGCAATCCACCGGGGTGCCGTCCACGCTGTATTCATTTGGCTGCAATTGTTTCATTCTCAAGTCCCGGCGCAGGGTTATCGAATGCGAAGCCGCGCTGCGTTCCCGGTCCGGCGCCACGATAATCAGCTCATGCCCGGCCTCCCTGAGATGAGTGGCCAAGGTCCTGATGCCCAGAGCGAAAACTCCGTCATCGTTACATAACATTATCTTCATTAAATTACTCCATAGTAAACATCATATTTCTGGCTCAGCGCAAACAAATCAGCAGCACGATCACTGTGATCGCGGCCATAACCAGAAACACCCAGTATTCGGAGATAAAGGTCCAAAGCGTCTTTTTGTCGCGCCGCTTTTTCCTCAATCTGCCGTCTGAGGCATGAAACTTTTTTTTCGATCTCCTTTTCGGATCTGGCATTCCTCGCGTTTTATTATAAGCTTTTTCCCCCTCCGTAAGCCACTTCACTTTGCCGTCACCCATCCGGTAAGGTCTGTATCCCAAGTTCTCATAGTGCTTTTTATGCACGTCAGGAACGCCCGAGACACTTGCCGGATCTAGCTCTTCGACGATTTCGAAGCGTTTCTTGTTCATACGGTATCCTTTGAAAAGCTATCGAAATCTGGCCAAATAATTCTGTCAAGCACTATCTCCAAACCCGCATCCCTCTTTCGTTTTTTAAGGTTCATGTTCAAATGGATTGGGTGGAACTGCCGTCGTCCCGGTTCCGGGGTTTTCGCGAACGAGCAAAGCATATTCGTGGGGTATAAAGCCACACGGATGAAGCGTTACCTGCTGGCCGTTAAGGCCCTTTACCTCGTCCCTGATGTGCCTCCCGTAAGATACCCGCATTTGATGCGAGGATTAGGCGGGAGGCGTTAGAGGGAGATGACCAAGAGCGCTCAGGACCTGGCAGATAGGATACTATGGTGGCTAAACATTTATGGCTCCATTAACTATATGTTGACCATGCTTCCGCGTGAATGCTTCAGTCCGGTGACCGGGTTAAGATCAATCCATACATAGGCCTGTGGACAAAAAAGAACCCTTTAATAATACCCTGCCCTAAAAACGGGGAATGTAAGGACGTGAAAAAACTTGACAACATCAAGCTTCACAGCACGCTGGAAAACGGTCTTCGGAACAGTCAAAGAACCGAAGGGACCATTCCTGAACAGGAGAGTTAGATGAAAAGATTACCTTTGCTTTTGCTAATTCCGCTGTTGTTGCTATTCGCTTGTGAACACGGCACCCAGCCTGAAGCCCACGGAGAAATGCCCGTGCGGATCAATCTGGAACCGGCCCTGGCCCATGGCCTGAACGTCACGCAGGTGAGTGTGACCATCACCAAGGGCGGTTTTTCCCATCAAATGGACCTTCCAATTGTAGGAAGCATGGCTGAAGGAACGTTTACCGACCTTGAGATGGGCACTTACGCCATCGATGTCGCCGTTTACAACGATACCCTGCTGATCGCCACGGGAAGCGGAACCGGGATTGTCAAACCAGGCGAAACCACGACCGTCCATATCACTTTACACTTCGTCCCCGGCGGCCTGGAGGTCACGATCAACTGGGGCCTGCCCTACGAAGAGAGCCGGCGGGTTCTGCTGGTTGGAAACAGCCATACCTATTTCAATGGAGGCGTGGATGCCCATTTACAGGCCCTTGTCAACGCGGCGCATCCGGAATGGCGTGTCGTTGTGGATGCCAGGACCGGGGGCGGCTACACCCTGGAAAACCATTGCAATGATCCGAACACACTAACCGCCATCGCCACAGGGGATTGGGATTTGGTGGTCCTTCAGGAGCAAAGCAGCCGACCCCAAACCGATCCCAGCCTCTTCTACCAATACGCCGCCCAACTCAACACTGCCATAAACCAAGCCGGAGCCCTGACAGGGTTTTACATGACCTGGGCCTGGCGTAACAATCCGGAAATGTATGAACCCATACGGGACGCGTATTACTATATTGGCGCCTATCTGGACGCGTTGGTCCTGCCGGCCGGGGTGGCTTTCCACAACGCCCACCAGGATACGCTTTCCTTCAGTCTGTATGCCTCGGACAACTACCATCCCAGCATCTACGGAACCTACTTGGTGGCCTGCACCATGCTGGCCGGAATCTGGAACATCAATCCCGTCGGCAACAGCTACCGCCCTCCGGAAATCAGCCCCGCGCATGCTCTGCTGCTGCAAACCATAGCCTGGGACACCGTGCAGGGAGAAACCCACAAAGCGGGACAGAGATGTCCATTGCCGCCTTTGGCAAAACCGCTTGAGGTTTTGCCGTCCCAGATCATCCCGCGTGACGAACTGGCGGCCTGATAAGGTTTTCAGACTACTGTAATACCGGCAATACCTTACTGGAGTCGAGCAAGGAACGAGCATCGACTACAGCGGGACCTATATCTCCCATCCGTATCTGCGGTTCTCACCATAACCAGCTCTCCAAAAAAATAGGGATATCATGCCGTTCCGTTTGTAGTCGGGTAAAAAAACGCCCCGGGGAACTGGTCCAGCGGGGCGCGGGATTATTTGCGGGAGTGGCTTAGAGATAGGGACGGAGTTTGTCCATGATCTTGTCTTTCTGCACCAGCCCGATAAGCTGCGCGGCAACCTCACCTTTGTGGAAGACCAAAAGGGTGGGAATGGACATAATGGATAGACGGGTGGCGATATCCGAGGCGCTGTCGATGTTGCATTTGGCAACCTTGACCTTGCCCTCGGTTTCGGCGGCGATCTTTTCCACGGTTGGCCCCAAAGCCTTGCAGGGACCGCACCAGGGCGCCCAGAAATCAACCAGAACGGGCAGTTCGGACTGCATCACTTCCGCTTCGAAATTTTGGCTTGTGATCTCCAGCATCATTACTCCACAATGGCAAGAATATCGTCCTTGGAAAGGATGAGCAGTTTTTCCCCTTCGATTTCGATCTCGGTGCCGGAGTATTTTCCGAAGAGGACCCTGTCGCCCACTTTGACGATCTTTTGCAGATCTTCATCGGTGCCAACGGCAATCACTTCGGCGATCTGGGGCTTTTCCTTGGCGGTGTCGGGAATGATGATGCCACCAACTGTCTTTTCAGCGATGGCGCTATCTGGCTTCACCACAAGATGTTCTTCAATTGGTCTGAGTTTCATTTGGTTCCTCCATAATGTATTTTTCAATCTGCATATATGATAACGCGAGAGACGTAATTAGCAAACCTCTTTTTCGAGTGCTAAGATTTTGTCAAGTCCTAATTCGAATCCTTAAGCCCAGCCAGGTGCATGATTCATCTGGAGCCGATCACGTGCTGGAGATAGCCGTTGAGCAAGTAAAGCACGCGGTCGAATTCCTTTTCGCCGGGGACGATGATGTCGGCGTTCTTTTTGGTTGGTTCGATGAAAGCCTGGTGTGAGGGTTTCACGGTTTCTAGATACTGGTTTAGCACGCTTTCAGCGTCGCGCCCACGTTGCAAGATGTCCCTCTGGAGGCGTCGGGCGAGGCGGATGTCGGAATCAGAATCCAGAAATATCTTAAGGTCGGAGAGGTTTAGCAGCTCGTTGTAATAGAGAGCGAAGATGCCTTCGAGGATGATCACCTCGGCTCCGGCGATGCAGAGCTTGCCCTCGGTGCGGCTGTGGGTGGCAAAATCGTAGTCCGGAACGTTGACCGCTTCGCCGGCCAGCATCAGCTTGAGATCGTGGACCAGGTAATCCTGGTCGATGGAGTCGGGGTGATCGAAATTGACCTTCGCGCGCTCTTCCGGGCTCAGATGGGAAAGGTCGCGGTAATAGTTGTCATGGGACAGAATAACTGTTTTAAGGCTTCCGATACGGCGGCCTATGGCTTTGGCGATGGTTGTCTTACCGCTGCAGGTGCCGCCTCCGATCAAGATCAGATGTGCTTTATGAGACATGGGTCACTCCCTGGAATTCATTGCTCCAGCACATCGAGGATTTTTCTCGAAACATCGGAGCCGTAGAGTTCGGGACGCCCTGAAGGGGGCTGGAAATCCAGGATGGCATTAGGAAAAGAGCTGGAATCCACGGGCAGGAGGAGATTCCAGCCGGTGTCCACGGTTTCGGTCCATTCGGTTTCGGAACGCAGGGTCACACAGGGTTTGCCTATGATGTAGGACTCTTTCTGGATGCCGCCGGAATCGGTCAGGACCATGTCCGCCGCGCCCATCAGGCTGATGAAGTCCAGATAAGAGAGAGGCTCGATGAAGCGCAGGCAGGAAAAGTTTTTGGGATTAAGCTGCGCCAAAACGTTGCGGGTGCGCGGATGAACTGGAAACACGATGGTTTTGCCCAGAGAGTTCAGGCCTTTCAGGATGTGCTCCAGACGGGCGGGATCGTCGACATTGTAAGGACGGTGCAGGGTTAGAAGCGAAAACGAGCCAGCTTGGAGCGAAAGATCGGCTAGAATGTCAGAAAAGCCCTCCGCCAGTTCCAGACCCAGTTTCAGGCTGTCGGTCATGATATCGCCCACCAGACGGGCCTTGCCTTGCAGTCCTTCACGGCGGGCATTTTCCATAGCCGTGGGGGTGGGGCATAAAAGCAGGTCAGCAAGATGGTCAGCCACCACGCGGTTGATCTCTTCAGGCATAGCCCGGTTAAAACTGCGCAGACAGGCTTCCACATGGGCTGTCCTCAACCCGAGTTTGGCAGCGGCCAAAGCGCCGGCAAGGGTGGTGTTGGTATCACCGTAAACAATTACCCAATCGGGGCTTTCCTTCTCCAAAACTGCTTCCAGGGCGGATAGGATTTCCGCAGTTTGAACCCCCTGGCTGCCGGAGCCAATGTTCAGATTGTGGTCAGGTGCGGGTATCTGCATGTCCCGGAAGAAAACATCGTTCATCTTGATGTCGTAATGCTGGCCACTGTGGATGATTATCTCAGTATGGCTTTCTCGGATCAAGCGCGAAAGCGGGGCCAATTTCACAAATTGGGGCCTGGCGCCAACGATTTGGGCTATTTTCATTGGTTGCTCCTTGGCTGGGGGATGGATGCAAAGTTCTCAAAAGCGGCCTCGATGTCAAGTTTAGTTTGTTTTTGTCTGGAAATGGAGTAACCTATTAAAAAAAGATAGACAAATAACAGCCTTTCAAAATCGTGGCTTTGTGAAATTAACAAATTGCACAAACAAAGGAGCCTAAATTCATTAGATGGACTTAACAAACTTATTCAGCCAGTATGCTACTCCGGAAAGGGTGAACGTGGTTTTACGTGTTTTGCTCACCCTGGCCATCGGCATACCTCTGATCGTGTTGCTGAAGAAACTCACCAAGCGGATCGTCACGAACAGATTTTCGCCCCAGAGCGAACTTCTGATCGTGCGCTTTGTGTATTACCTCAGCATGCTGATCCTGCTGGTGAGCGTCCTGAATGAATTTGGCTTCAAGCTTTCAGCTCTACTGGGCGCGGCTGGCGTGGTTGGCATAGCCATCGGTTTTGCCTCCCAGACCAGCGTGTCGAATATCATCAGCGGAATCTTCCTGATCTCTGAAAAGCCCTTTGTGGCGGGTGACTTTATCGAGGTCGCGGGAATCCGCGGAACCGTTGAAAGCATCGACCTTCTCTCGCTGAAGCTGAAAACCCCGGACAACCAGTTCGTGCGGGTACCAAATGAGACCATGATCAAGACAGAGGTAATCAACCTCACAAGGTTTCCCTCGCGCAGGATCAACATCAAGGTTAGCGTGGCCTACAAGGAAGACCTGAACAAGGTTTGCAGGCTGCTGGAAGAAATCGCGGCATCTGAACCGCTGGCCCTGAAAGAGCCGGCTCCACTGATCGCGGTGGATGATTTTGGCCCATACAGCGTTGATTTTCTTTTTGGCGTCTGGGGCAAAACTGATGATTATATTGATCTTAAATCTTCCCTGATGATCCGCATCAAGGAGACTCTAAACACCAACAATGTCGAAATTCCTTTCCCGCATGTATCGCTTTACGCGGGAGAGGCATCCAAACCTATAATTATTAACAACGAAGGAAGTGCCAACACATGAAAAAGAAACACAAAATCAAAGCCGTAATCTTCGACCTGGACGGAACCCTGTTGGACAGTCTGCAAGACATCGCAGACAGCATGAACAAGGCCCTGGCCGACAGTGGCTTACCCGAACACCCGCTGGAGGCATACAAGGATTTTGTGGGCGATGGGCTGTTTAAACTGACCGAGAGAGTTTTACCGGCGTCACGGCGGAAAAAAGCCGACATTGAAGCGATAGCGGAAAAATTCTGGGTCAATTATGAGGAAAGCTGGTTTCTGCACACCAAGACCTACCCGGGAATCCTGTATCTGATCCAGCTCTGCGTTTCCCACAAGATCAAGGTGGCCATACTTTCAAACAAGGTCCATTATTTCACCAAAAAGATGATCCGCCATTATTTCCGTGGCGCGATGGTCAATCTGGGCAAAAACCCGTTTGGCATCTACAGTGGGGAGCAGCCTGACAAACCCATGAAACCGGATCCCACCCGCGCTCTGGAACTGGCTGAGAGGCTGAAATGCAAACCCGAGAACATCGCCTTCATGGGCGATTCCCCCGTGGATGTGCAAACAGCTAAAAACGCCGGAATGATCTCCATCGGCGCAGCCTGGGGATTCAGCGGCCGGGAAGCGTTGGAAAAAGCGGGCGCGGACTACGTGTTCGACACCGCGGCTGAATTTGCCACTGAAATAGAGAAAAATCCGATCAACTGATGCGCAGCTACCGCAAGGAACTGTGGTTCCACACCGACAAACGCAGGGAGTTCGTGAATATCACCCCCCAAGTGGAGGACTGCCTGCGCGAAAGCGGCATCAGGGAAGGTTTGTGCCTGGTGAATCCCATGCATATCACCGCCTCCGTGTTCATAAATGATGACGAAGGTGGCCTGCATCAGGATTTTGAGAGATGGCTGGAACGCCTTGCCCCCGAAAAACCACACTCGCAATATGCCCACAACGGCTATGAGGACAATGCCGACGCGCACCTCAAGCGCCAGATAATGGGTCGTGAGGTGGTGGTGGCGGTTACGGAGGGAAAGCTGGACCTCGGCACCTGGGAAAGGATCTTCTATGGTGAATTCGACGGCATGCGCCGCAAGCGCCTGCTGGTGAAAATCATCGGTGAATAAATAATGCCCCGCCACCCGGCGGGGCTTTTTTTGCTTTCATTGAAACCAAGTCAATAAAGACTGGAGGGCAACAGATTTTGAGGGAATTCTGTCGCCCTCCAAACTGCTTTCTGGTTGGGCACCAACATGATATAAAAGAAAGCCATGCCCGCTTACCCACCGCAATATCCTACCGGTCAGGCCCTTAGCGCTCGCTTCCATTCCTCTCCCACGCCCCTCGAACAATTCTCGTATCAAATACGGGCATTGTGCGGGAGGCGTGTTTGAAACACAAGGCAGGGCCTTAACGGCCAGACCACACCGATTCGTTCTTCCGAGGAGTGACAGGTCTCTTTACAGTCCCTCTATCGCACACAGTTCCAGGACGTTACCTGCCCGATTTGAAAAAGAGCCGTATTTGCCTGGCGCTTTGGCTGATGGACCTTTTCCCTTGACACATATCCTCCCCAGCGCATAATGTTACTTGACTCCCAAGTAGCGGCCGAGCCAACTTTGCAAGGCCACTCCGGTAAATGTAACAACATACCAGATGAGGAGAAAAAATGACAGCAAAACAAAATGGGGCGGCAGGCCCCTTCGATTTCGCGCGGAACAGATGCTCTGCGGAAACCGAACTCGAATAACGCGTGAAAGCCATACGTTGCCCAGCAGGATAATGATAAATTCGCCCTGATGGAGAAGATCGTATGCGTGACCCTGATCGATGGACGCCTGGAGCTGAACGAAAAACAACATCTGGCGGAAATCGCCGTAGCGGTGAACATCTCGCCCTACGCACTGAACCTGATCATCCGCAATTGCAGCGAAAGCGTTCTTATTCCCATAAAAAGGATCATGCTGAGAAATTCCAACTAAGCATTGCTGCCAAAAAGGAGGCTGCCATGACAAAATATCTAACCCTGTGCCTGCTCTTGCTGGCTACCGGCTTGGGCGCTCACAGCGCGATTTTGGGCATCCCTGTTTCATCTCTTATGGAAACGTTTCCGGCGCGGGACCTGCGTTCCAGCATCCTCGCCCTTGACGAAGCCGGCTATTCCATCCTGCATTATGATGCCAAATATGTGATAGCCGTTCCTCCGGAGAGCCCCGGGACTGTGTTTTCAAACGCCCTGATGCTATCGGAATACCCGCCCCGCCAGCATCTCTACCTCTTAAACGAACCCAAGTTTGCGGATGCCAAAAAACTCCGGGAGTCCGGAAATATCCTGCTGGAGCTGGATTCAGCCTTACTCTACGCCAGCGATCTGGGCAGCGAAGAACTGCGGGGCAGATCATCCAGCCACTTCACGGAATTAAACCTCTCCCCCATGCGTATCACAGCTTCAAAAATCCTGCCGCCCTGGACTGGGGAATTTCGAGCCGACGTGGCTCAACTGGTTGCCAGCGTCAGCGCGGATTCCATTCTGGCCCGGATCCAGCATCTGCAGGATTTCGGCACCCGGTACGCGTATACGAACACCCGTCTGCCGGTGGCACAATGGATTCAGCAGCAGTTTTTTTCCTACGGGATCAGCGACGTGCAACTACAGCAGTTCAGCTACAATAACTATCAGCAGTACAACGTTGTCGCCACCCTGCCCGGAACCGAATATCCGGACCAGTACATAATCATCGGCGGACATCATGATTCCACCAGCAACGACAAGTATAATTTCGCTCCCGGCGCTGATGACAACGCCAGCGGGGCTGCTGCCGTGATGGAGATCGCGAGGGTGATGCAGCAAAACAACCATCAGCCCAAAACTTCCATCCGCTTCATAACCTTCGCCTGTGAGGAATTGGGTTTGTGGGGTTCTTACAACGATTCTGCAATCACTTACGCGGAGAGTTTGGACGTGCGGCTGATGATTAATTTCGATATGATCGGCAACAACGAGCATGACCCCTCTGAGTGGATGGTGCGCCAAATCCCTTACGACGGTTCCCTGAATTTCACAGACTATGCCATCGGCATCACCGAGCAGTACACCAGCCTGGATTCCTATGCTGACATGGGTTGGTACAATAGCAGCCGCAGCGATTCCTATCCCTACTGGCAAAAAGGCTACAACATCGTCTATTTCTTTGAGGTGGATATGGATAGCGGAATCTATCATACAATTTACGATGTGGTGGACAGCCTGGAAATCGATTATTGCGCGGAAGTGATCAAAGCTGGGGTGGCCTGCGCTGCCATCTTTGCCGATTTGGAGGAGCTTTCCTCGATACCTGTGGCGATCCCGGCCACAAATGTCAGCACCGAGAGCTTTACAGCCAATTGGGAAGCGCTCCCTGGCGCAACCGGCTATTGGCTGGACGTTTATCAAACCGGGGATAACGGCCCCGCCAGCGATCTATTCTTCTCGGAATATCTGGAGGGAACAGGCTCCAACAAAGCGCTTGAAATATACAACGGGACAGGATCAGCTGTGGATCTGAGCGATTACCGCGTAGAGTTTTTCCCCAATTCATACACCGTCCCCTATCAAAGCTTGGACCTTTCGGGAGAACTGGAAAGCGGTGAAGTTTACGTGATAGCAAACCCCGGTTCGTTTGCGGCTATTCGTGACCGTAGCGACTTGCTAAACAGCTCGGTCACATCTTTTGACGGGGACGACCAGATCGCGCTAAAGAAACTTTCCACCGGCACATATGTTGACATCTTTGGCCGCATTGGCACAGACCCGGGATCCTATTGGGGATCTGGAACATTGGTCACCAAAGACCGGACCCTCGTTCGTAAAAGCAGTGTCACCGGCGGCGTTACTTCAAATCCTGTCAGCGGTTTCCCCACCCTTGTCACTGAATGGGTCAGTTATCCCGTCAACAGTTACCATCACTTGGGCTCGCACTCTTTGGAGACGGTTGTTTGGGTGCCGGGATATGAAGGACTCAGTGCAGGACTTGCCACCAGTTATGAAGTTGATGGTCTCTCCCCCGGTGAGACCTACTGTTACGTTGTCCGCGCCGATCTCGGTTACGGCAGTTTCGGCAATTCCAACGAAATCAGCGTAACCACCGGCATTGCCGCTCCGCAACCTACCCTCACCAGATCAGCAAACGCTCTACTGCTCAGTTGGCCGGCTGTGAACGGCGCCAACGCTTACCGGGTCGAAGCCACGGATGGACCTGGAGGTGAATATTCCCTTGTGACAGAGACCACAGCGTTGGAACTGGAAATCGTTTCAGACGAACCCCGAGGATTTTTCCGTGTGACCGCCATACACTGAAACAAAGCCTCCCAGTCTGCGTTAACTCTGTTCGTTACAAGTTAGCAGCTACCCATTGTTCCTCTTGGTTCCGAGCCTATTTCTTGGCTATTACACAAAGAATCTGCCCTTGGGATGAATGTCCAAAAAAAGGATTGACGCAATATCGGGGGCGTAAAAATATGGTAGAATAGGATATTTTGGTATGGAACACAGACTCATCATCGCCATTGACGGTCCCGCCGCTTCGGGAAAGAGCACCACCGCACAGCGTTTGGCGCTCAGGCTGGGATACATTTATCTGGATACAGGGGCGATGTACCGTGCCTGCGCTTTGCAAGCCCAGATTAGCGGTGTGAGTCTGGAAGATGAAGACGCCGTGGCCGCCATGCTGAAGGACATCGACGTCCGCATTGAGACCTCCGGCGAAAAAAACGTTATCCTGCTGGGGGGAAAAGACGTTTCGGAAGACATCCGCGCCAACGCCATATCCAAGCTTTCCTCTGATATTTCAGCCCTCCCCGCCGTGCGTTACCGCATGGTGGAACACCAGCGCCAGATGGGAGCCAAGGGCGGCGTGATCCTGGATGGACGCGACATTGGCACCTTCGTTTTCCCGGATGCCGACATCAAGTTTTTTCTCACTGCCTCCCCGGAGATCCGGGCCCGGCGCCGCTGGCTGGAACTGCAAAAGAAGGGTATCAATAAAGAGTATGACGAAGTTCTGAGGGAACTGGAAGAACGCGACCGCAACGATGCCAGCCGCGCCCTGGCCCCTCTTTCCATAGCAGAGGACGCCATCGTGATAGATACTGGCGACATGAGCGTCGAAGAGCAGGTGGATACACTTCACAGTCTGGTTTTGGCAAGACTGGAGGGACTATGAAAGTCCTGCTGGCCCAGCACTCAGGTTTCTGTTTTGGAGTTCGCCGTGCCCTCCGCATGGCCCGTGAGGCCAAAGCCGCTGGAGGAGAAGTGCGAACGCTGGGTGAATTGATCCATAATCCCCGCATCGTAAGCGATCTGGCATCAGAAGGGATCGTCAGCGTTGATTCTGCCACCGGGATCAGCGGCGCCAAGGTGGTTCTGCGTTCACACGGCGTTTCCAAACAGGACCTGGCTGCCCTGCAGTCCAGCGGATGCGAGATTATTGACGCCACCTGCCCTTATGTGGAGCGCGCTCAGCAGTTGGTGGCAGCCCAAGCCGAAATCCCCGTGATGATCCTTGGCGATCCTGAGCATCCTGAAGTGAAGGGCATGCTTTCCTACGGAAATTCGCTTACCCAAGTTATCAAGCCGGGCGAGTCTCCCAGCGACGGACCTTGGAAAACTCTGTGCATTGTTTGCCAGACCACCCAGAAACTGGCTAACCTGCAAGCCCTTGTCCAGAGCGTGTTGCCGCGCTGCCTGGAACTCAAAGTTTTCAATACCATCTGCTCCGCCACCGCTCAGCGCCAGGAAGCCGCAGTGGCCCTGGCCCAGATTTCAGACCTGATGCTTGTGATCGGCGGACGAAACAGCTCCAACACCAAGATGCTGAATGATCTCTGTTCCCGCGAGGCTCGCAGCCTGCACATCGAAGACTCTTCTGAGCTCAGTCTCTCCGATCTGGGCGACACACAAAGCATTGGTCTGGCTGCCGGAGCCTCCACTCCTGAGGAAGCCATCCTGGATGTTTATTTAAAGATTTTTACATTAAAGGGAATTCCCACAGCGGTAAGCCGCTTTGAGGAAATACCCACGTATAAGGAGGAATCATGTTAAATCATGATCAAAACCAAGACCAGCCCGTTCCGGAAGAAATCCTGAAGGAAGGGGAAGGCACGACGTCAAAAGCAACCGAAGAAGTAACGGCACCCGAAGCGGAACCTATTGCCGAGGTAACGACAGAATCTGATGAAACCAAGGTCACCCCGGAAACTCCGGCGGAGCCTGAAACCCCGGCGGAACCAGCCGCCGCAACCGAAGAACAGCTTGAACCCCAAGCTGAAACGCCCGTGGAACCTGTGATTGAAGAACAACCTGAATCTCCAATGGAACCTGTTCCCGCGGCTGAAAAGCAGCCTGAAACGCCGGCACCCAAGCCCCAAGCAGACAAACCTGCGGAGCAGCATCCGGATGACGAGTTGATGTATCTGCTTGAAGAGCACGAATCCAGCTTCCGCCGCGGTGAGATCAAGGAAGGTGTCGTGGTGAGCGTCAATGACAAAGACGTGGTGGTGGACATCGGCTTCAAGAGCGACGGAGCGATCCCGCTCAGCGAATTCGAATACACCGGCATTCCTGAAGTCAACACCCACATCATGGTCTTCATCAACGATCTGGACAACGGTGAAGGCAGGCTTTCGCTTTCCAAGCGCAAAGCCGATTACTTCAAGAACATTGAGCTGATCAAACAGGCCTCCATCGACGGTTCAGTCCTCACAGGCACCATCCGGCGCCGCGTGAAGGGTGGCATGATCGTGAACGTGATGGGCATCGATGCCTTTTTACCCGGCTCCCATATGTCCATAAAACCCATTCCCAACCTCGACCAGTTCATCGGCAAGGAACTTCAGTTCAAGGTGATGAACATCGACGAGGAGCACCGCAATATCATCCTCTCCCGAAAGATGGTACTGGAAGAAGAAGCCAGAATCAAACGCGAAGAACTACTCTCCAGGATCCAAGTGGATATCGAGCTTGACGGCGAGGTGAAAAATATAACCCAATACGGCGCTTTCATCGATCTGGGCGGCATCGACGGCCTCCTCCACCTCACCGACATGAGCTGGGGCAAGATCAACCACCCCACCGACATGCTCAACATCGGCGACAAGGTGAAAGTGAAAGTGATCAAATTCGATCCCGAAACCAATAAAATCTCCCTCGGCATGAAACAACTGGTGCCGCATCCTTGGGAAAACGTGGCCATCAAATACCCCGAGGGCGTGCGCGTTACCGGCAAAGTGGTCAGCGTGAAATCCTTCGGAGCTTTTGTGGAGCTTGAACCCGGCGTGGAAGGCTTGGTGCACATCTCTGAAATGAGCTGGACCAAAAAAATAACCGACGCCCGCAAGATAGTGAAGGTGGGCGACACCGTGAACGCCATCGTGCTGGAACTGGACAAGGAAAACCGTCGCATCTCCCTGGGCATGAAGCAGATGGAAGCCAATCCCTGGCTCTCGATCGAGGACCATTACCCCGTCGGCAGCGTTATCACCCGTCCCGTGAAAAGCCTCACCGCCTTTGGTGCTTTTGTTGAAGTTGCGGACGGCATCGATGGCCTGATCCACATCTCCGACATCAGCTGGACCAAGCGCATCTACCATCCTCGCGAGGTTTACCACAAAGGCCAGGAAGTGGAGGCCGTGATCCTTTCGATCGACCGTGCCTTGCACCGCATCGCCCTGGGCGTGAAACAGTTGCATCCCGATCCCTGGGAGCATCTGAACGAATCCCTGCCCATCAACACCGAAGTGATAGGCAAGATCGGCAAACTCATTCCCAAAGGCGTGCTGGTGGACATCAAGGTCGGCGAAGACATTGTGGAAGGGTTCATACCCATTTCCCACCTCGCCATTCCCAAGCTGGAACACTCTGAGGAAGCCTTCCATGTCGGCGAGGAACTGCCTCTCAAGGTGATCGAACTGGATATGGAAAACCGCCGCCTCATCCTCAGCGTGAAGGCCTTCTTCTTCTCCCGCGATCCCAAACTCCAGGAAGAATACATCGCCATCCACGAGCAATATATGCGCGAGCGCATTGCCCGTCTGCAAAAGAAACGCGCCGATCGCCTGGCCCGTGAAAAACAGAAGCAAGAGGCAGCCGCCAAGCTCGCCGAAGAAGCCAAAACTCAGGCTGAAGCAACCGCTACTGAGGACGTCTCTGACGCTGTGGAGACCGTGACCGAGGAAGTCCCGGCAGAAGAACCAGCCGCAGACGAACCTGTGACTGAAGAGGCTGTGGAAAAAGAAGAAGTCTCTGCTGAAGAGCCAGTCCCGGCAGAACCCGTGACTGAAGAAACTGTGGAAACAGAAGAAGCTCCCACAGAAGAGCAAGTACCGGAAGAACCCGTGGCTGAAGAGGCTGTGGAAACAGTAGAAACCCCAACAGAAGAGCCTGTCGCGGAAGAACCTGCGGCCGAAGAGATCACCGAGACCCCTGAGGAAACCCCAGCCGAACCGGAAAACCAAGACAACTAAACAACCGAAGCCTGGAGCACCGAACCTTGAAGTTCAGACTGCCCCCAGACCCGGTTAACAATACAGACGGTATGGCGGTTCACTGGAGCCGCCATATCGTTTTGATACTGGATTTCCTGTTGCCCGCGCTGATCCTGGCAGCAGGTACCTGGCTGATCCGCTCCCGCGGCCTTGATCTGCGCCTCCAGGACGCTTTCTACACCGGTAATGGCAACTGGATCGGCAACCACATCAAATGGTTCGACTTCATCTACAAATACGGCACCGTGCCCGCCGTCATCGTTTCCATCACTGGCATGGTGGTCTTTGTGGTGGGTTTTTTCTCCCGAAACCTGGCCCGATGGCGCCGCTCCGGCCTGTTTCTGGCCCTGGTGATGCTGCTCGGTCCCAGCCTTTTGGTGAACGCTGTCTTCAAACAATACTGGGGACGCCCCCGTCCCAACCAACTGGCCCTCTACGGCGGCGAGTTTGCCTACGAAGCCCCTCTAACCATTGATCACGCCAGTACCGGCGAAGCTTTTCCCAGCGGCCATGCCTCCATGGGTTTTTACTTTTTTGCCCTCTACTTCATCTTCCGCGGTCGCAAACCCCGTCTCGCTGCCTGGGCCTTCATCATCACACTGCTCTACGGTTTTGGCATGGGCCTTGTGCGCATGACCCAGGGCGGCCACTTTTTCTCAGACGTGCTCTGGGCCGGAGGCATTGTCTGGTTCAGTTGCGCGCTGCTTTACTATCTTCTGAAAATCGACCGTCTCGTCTTTCTCAAGCCGTTAGCCCCGCCAGAGGAAAACATAGAAAAACAAAAGGATTCTGCATAGCAAATTGGATTTGGCCCTGTTTCTGGCCATGTTCGCCGCCCAAACAAGAGGAAATGGCTGCGAAAAAGGGGCGCGACAGGTTTATGATGCGTGTGCCTATCATTCTCTTGGATAAGTAAATCCGTATCATCAGTTGAATAAATTGCATCCGTAGAGAACACAAAAGAACCGCTCTTCCCCCAATTCGTGTAATTCATGGCCAAGCCATTTCGCGAATGAGTCTTGCTCGGAATTTCTTGACACTTATGCCATAGGCGGAACCAATGGCTCAAATCAACCATAGAGGTGAACCGTGAATATAAAACCCAGCCTGATCCTGACAGCTTTGCTGCTGCTAACTCTTTCGCTTTCAGCCCAGGATTTCCTTGCCAAAACCGCCGTTGGCCTCCACGCCGGCACCCAAAGCGGCACAGGCTATTCCATGCGCTTCATGGGCGAAAAACACGGCCTGCAAACCACTTTTGGAGCTGGTACCTGGGGCGATGACGACGTCTATTTCCCCACTCGCTTTACTTACTGGTATAATGACTATTACACAGATTATTGGTATAGAGACATCGAGTCCGGGTCTGAAGACGCTCCCAACGACACTCTGGTAACCATCACCCAAAACGGGCGCTACAACGTGGTCAATCTCGGCCTCAACTACATCTATACCCTCGACAAATTCGACGTTTTGATGCAAAAGGACCGCGGCCGCCTTTATGTGATGGCCGGCGGCTCCTACAAGTATCACCGGCAGAATACTTTCACAAAAGACTACCGCTGGGTTACGGTTGAGGATACTCTGGATTGGGACCACTACGAACCCGTGGACAATAGCGAACCTATCAGCAAATCCAAGCTGGAGCACAGATGGACAGCCGGCGCCGGATTGGGCGTGGAACTTGGTTTGGGCAAGAACTTCCGCGTGGCCCTGGAACTGCCCATCACCTACAACTGGGAACAGCGCATCGTGATGTACATCCCCCAGATCGGGTTCTACTATTACTTCAAATAGGCAGCAGGCGGCTTCGGCACTAACATAAATCAGCAAATCAGTCCGATCCGTGAATCCGTGTAAACCGGAACTGCCTGTTTACCTTGCTTTTGCTTGTTTCCGGCTGAGGTTCAAATATTGTGGGAATGACTGCCCCCGATACACCTGAGCCCTTTTCGCCATAACCCCTTACGAGCTTTGTTCAACCCTGATCTGCTCCCCATTTGCCCTTTCTCTTTCACAACCCATTCACTTCCCGTTGAGTTCCCGCAGCTCAAACGGGAAGTTAAGGGGAGGCGAAGCGGATGCAAATCGGATGCGGCAAAGGACGAAACCATCACGTGAGCTGGGCCTTGGAAATCTTGCGGCGGGCGAACTCGGCCCTGATCTCGGCGGCGGAAAGGATGAGGTCGTTCATGGGGTTTGCCTCCTTGGGATGATTGAAAAAAGGACAGGCTCCGATATTTGGGAATCGCATAGCGTGGTAAGGAGGTGCTGACAGATAGATAAAAGGAGATAATATGAAACATGAATTCAAACTACCGGCCGTTGAAGAGATATTGTTTCTTCTACTTGGAATATTAGCAGAGAAAGAAGGCATAATCAAGAAAGACTCCACATGGATCAACTATGTGTGGGATCGGATTTCCGAGATGGATGAACAGATAACCGAAGTCGCTATCCGAGGCGCACAGCTCTTAGAAGAAGAGGCTACGAAATAAGCTTATCCGATGTCCGCAACCCCTTGCCTTTTTGACTAAGCAGATATATTGTTACGCAGCTGATAGAAGGCATTCCAGACACATCCGAAACAGCGCCCTGAACTTTGTGCTTGACATTCATTCTGATACCTCATTTTGTAGGCTCTAGTTATAGAGACAAGATACAATAAACGTTGAAGGCGGTGAGTTTGATGAGCGATATCTCACGCAAAATCAAAGAGATACGAGATAACAGATAGTGTCTCATTTAAAGTCTGCAAGTGCTTTGGGTGTGAATTCTGCTTCAATCTCAAACTACGAGGGTGGAAAGAGGTTGCCTGATTCAGCTTACCTTTCCAAAATCTGCGAGCATTTCCAAGTCAATCTTAACTGGCTTCTAACTAACGAGGGCCCGATGTTCCAAGAGCTT